>NZ_CP177325.1:855000-1155000 GCF_046843095.1 Bartonella sp. DGB2 | reverse complement strand
CCAAAGCTGCGCTCGCCGGTTGATTATTATCTTTGTCATACATAGCTGAAAAACGAGATATCAAACGCTCAACTCCTTCTGGCGTTGCAACATCTTCAAAAGAAAGATGAGTCTCTAAAAGACGTTTTTGTACATCAACATCCGATTTTCTTATACTATTAGGGATTCCAAGAGCTGTAAAAACAACCTGCGTCAAAGCCTTATCCCCAAGGATCTGATACGCCCAACCCTTTTTTGAAATCCCCCCCCCTTGTTGCATCCCCCCCACGATCCGCGTAAAATAAAGGGCCAAACGTACGCCAGGGTCGCTTTTCCCCATTTCCTCCTCAAGAGTTTGTTGGATGTACTTATTAACGGCCCCCTTAACAGCAGCTACGCTTTGGGTTGCCTTTTCGCCCAGGGCATGAAAGTTAAAAGCCTTAACAAACTCAGCATAGCGCTTGTCGCTCATTTTGTCGGCCATCTCAGGGTCAGTCAATAGCTTCCGCATCAAACCCTTCGCATAAATCATCTCTCCCAATCCATAAGCCTTCATGGCATAATCATAAAGACGATCATCGCTCAAAAACTCATCAATTGTGCGCACCTTTTTGATATTCTCAATGTAATAGGTAGTCTCGCGGCTTACGACTGGCTCTTGCAATAAGCGATCGCGCGTGTCTTTCAGGTGATCAATCGTATAGCGATAACGCGTGTAGGTGCCTATCATAGCCCCTCCCTATGCAATACTCTTACAAAGAATTTAACAATTTGACCTTACGCAAAGCTTACCATAAATAAGTTATCACTAAAATAACTCTAAAAGCAAAGCCATAAATGGAAAGTGTTGTGTGATTTTTTAAAAATTTATTTAATCCAATCCTAGTATCTTGTCCAAATATTTATCTATACTATGACAAGCTTCAGGCAAGGAAAGTCTCATACAAAAAGGAAAAGGGAATTTAAATGGGTATTATTATTGGTCTTATCATTGCTCTAGGATGTATTCTTGGCGGTTTTTTTGCCTTGGGTGGCAAGCTAGCTGTTTTAGTACAGCCATGGGAATTTCTTATAATTTTAGGGTCAGGGATAGGAACCTTTATTATGGCTAACCCCTTTACTTTGATTAAGGATACAGTCAAAGCCATTAATGAAGCAATAAAAGATTCTGTACCGCAAGTCAAAGATTTCCTTGAGGTGCTTGGGTTGCTTTATATACTGATGCGCGAAATGCGCTCAAAGTCCCGTACAGAGATTGAATCTCACATCGATAACCCGAATGAATCGACAATTTTTAACCAATACCCGCTTGTGCTAAAGGATCAAAATTTGACCTACTTCATTTGCGATTATTGTCGACTTATAATTTTAGGCAATGCGCGCCCTTTTGAGGTGGAAGCCTTAATGGATGAAGAAATCCAAACCATTACTCATGATTCACAAAAACCTGCTAAAGCGGTGCAAAACTTAGCTGATGCGCTTCCCGCTTTAGGAATTGTTGCTGCAGTTTTAGGTGTCATCAAGGCTATGGGTGCTTTAAATGAATCTATAGAAGTTTTAGGGCACTTAATCGGAGCCGCTTTGGTTGGCACTTTCGCCGGAATCTTTTTTTGCTATGGAGTCTTTGGTCCCCTCTCTCAAAAAATCAAAGGCGTACGTAGCCAAAGGAACCGCCTATACATCGTGGTGAAGCAAACCCTCCTAGCTTATATGAATGGCGCCATCCCACAAATCGCCCTTGAATATGGCCGTAAAACCATTTCTGCAAAATACCGCCCAACCATTGATGTAGTGGAACAAGAAGCCATCTCTGGCGGTAGCACCTCTTAAATAGCGAAAGAGCATGTCGTAGATGACTGAACATTCTCCCTCCATAGGCAACCAAGCAGCAAGCGACAAAAAACGCAGCCAGCTAGCTCAATATATCTTACGTGCAGCTGGTCTTTCCAGCGATGACCTAATTGCTTTCCGTCACGTTTTCAGTGAGGCAACAACCCAACTTTGCGCCCGCCTTATCCCCTACACATCGCAAAGGTTTTTCGCCGAAATTGCTTCTCTCACCACTCTAAAAGCCGACCACGCTCCTTCACAAATTCCCCAAGATACCCTCATAATGCATTTTTCGGCTCACCGCTGGGGAGGCGATGTTTTCATGCTTCTCAATGATGCCCTTATTAGCTTGGTAGTCGATGCCTTTTTTGGAGCTGATCAATCGAACGTATCTAACCGAGGCGGCCGCCCCTTCAGCGTTAGCGAGATTGAAATCGCTAATACCTTTGCCCAACTCTTTGCCCAATCACTTGATGGAGTTTTTGGTGACGGTGACAATACATTGCTCTTATATCAAAAAACTCTAGCAAATTCCCCTCCTCAAAAAGAACTTCCTTTTGGGCAAACCGCTCTTTTTTCTTGTACAATTCACTTAAAAACTGAAGAGAACATATCTCCTTCTGTCCCTGTTAATCAACTCACACTGTTAATGCCCCGCACATGCCACCACCCCATCCAAGAAGTGGTTGCAAAAGCCTTGCACGCGCCTTCTGTTGCGAGTGACCCTCTCTGGGCAAAACGCCTACGCCAAGAAGTTCGCCGTACCAATATCAAGGTCGAGGCAGTCATCACCCAAAGCAACCTACCTTTGAGTGCTTTGTCAAAATTATATAAAGGCCAAGTTCTTCCGCTTCCCCCTAATGCGATTCAAAATATAAAGTTACAGAGCGGCCAACAAGCTTTATACAAAGGATCTTTAGGAAAGATTGGTAGCCACTTTTCTGTCAAAATTTCCAATCAAATCAATGAAGAAGAGGAGGCTCTCAATGAGTTGGCTCATTATTAATCTCATCAGTGCGGCGATCAGCGCCTTCTCACTAAGTGTTTTTATCGCCGCCGCCCGTAAACTCACCGCAACCGTTCAGTTAGGACGAGCCTTAGCAACAGAAATCCAATCTGCTACCGCAAGCCTTGACCAAGCAATAAAAATCTTGCGCGAAGAACACCAAGATTTCCAAGATGAAAATAGAAAGCTTGATGCGCGCATTAGTGAATCCACCCGCACACGGCGCAATATTGATCAATATATTGCAAAAATGGAAAATATGCGCCTCCGCTTGCAACAAGACTATACGAGCCTATACAGTCAAATTCACCAGGCCTCACCCACGGCCTCCAAACTTAAGACAACGCCTCCAGCCGCAGCCTTACAACACCCATCCATCCAAATAAGAAACCATATCACGCCTATAAACACATCTAAAACTGTCTCATGCGATAAAGCGGCGCCTCTTAACGTACCCCCCACGAGCAGTAAAGGCCTGCCAGTTTTTGTTCAGCGCAAAATTGCGCGAAGTCCACAAAACAAGTTAACAATTTATTAAATCTATATAATATAAATCGGCAACCCCTATGGTGACTTATGGCAGACGATACTCCACCCCCCTTCACCTCCGCTCCTCCTCTTAATGCAGCTGGCGATAAAAAAACGCCACCCCCTCCTTTGGATAGCGCGCGCCCAGCCGCGCCAAGTTTTAGCACCGAAAAAATGGGCACCCCCTCCTTTAGCACCGGTGAAATGCCCACCCGCAAAGAACCCAAAAGCACAGGAATATCAAACAAAGCTGTGCCGAGCGATGCATCAGCAGGCAACGCCGATTTAATCATGAGCATACCTGTTGAAGTTCAAGTGGTTTTGGGGGCCACCCATATGCCGGTCGCTACCTTAATGAATTTAGGACGCGGAGCTATTATAGCTTTAGATAAACAAATTGGTGATCCTGTAGATATCGTTGTTAACGGACGAGTAATTGCACGAGGAGAAGTAATTGTTATGGAAGATGACACATCACGCTTTGGAGTGAGTTTAACTGAAATTATTGGCAAATAATGATTTGAAAGTTCATAATGAGCGTCGCAGATACAGAACTTAATGAAAATACAAAGAGTGAATCCCTTCCCGCACGCGCATCGACACAAAGCGACGAAAAGCGCGACTCCATCATTGATACGCTTTCAAGCCAACAAAAAGTAGTCGCCTTATTAGTAGCTCTTGGCAAACCCACTGCTGCACGCTTATTAAAGCATTTTAGTACCGATGACCTACGCTTATTAAGCGGACAAGCTCATAAATTACCGGATATCAGCCTCGCCGATTTTGAGATTTTGGTACGCAAATTTGAAGATGCCTTTGCCGAAGGCGCGTCTTTCTCGCAAGCAGGAGAACGATTCAATAAACTCGTGCTAGAAACCTTGCCTGAAGAAGAAGTAACACAAATATTAAACCCTCCTATAGACCCTGACACTACAATTTGGGATATATTTAACACACTTGATGCTGGGAAAATTCATGCACACCTAGAGGGCGAACATCCACAGATCATCGCTTATATTCTCTCGCGCCTGCCCTCTGATTTAGCCGCACGACTTTTACTGGCGCAAAATAGCGCTATGCGCGCTGATATAACGCGCCGAACCCTACATTTAGGAACTGTATCTCCTCTATGCGACCAACTCCTCAATAAAGCCCTCCACCCGCAGCTTACCCAACAAAAGGAGACAGGCAAAGACGGCAATCACACCCAAGTTGCAAGTATGCTTAATGCGCTTGAGAAAAACGAGATTGATGAAATGTTGATGAGCCTCGAAGAACTTAGCCCCGAAGATATCGCTAAAATTAAAGCAAAACTTTTCGTATTTGAAGATATTGCACGTCTTAGCGATAAAGCCCGCTTATTGCTTTTTGACGGTATTGATGCCCCCCTTATCATTACCGCCTTACGTGGTATAGACGTACAAATGAAAACTCTTATCCTTGAAGCGCTTTCTCAACGCACTCGCCGCATGGTAGAAGTAGAATTGACAAATGCCGGTGCTCCATTAACCCAAGCAGAAATAGTACAAGCGCGCCGCAATATAGCACAAAAAGCGATTCGGCTCTCCGACCAGGGCATCATCAGCCTCACTAACGATCCAACCGCCAACGACCAAACTGCTAATGCTCCTTAAAACCGATCTGCCCTTCAATCTCGATTGAAATAGACAACGCGCTTAACAAAAAATGATACCTTTTTGCTGCCATATACTTTTCCTTCTATCAAGCACTGACACAAGAAATGAGATTACAATTCGACTATGGCAGAAGAAAAAAACGAAGATGGCTCCCAAACTGAGGCGCCAACCGAGCGTAAAATCCAAAAAGCTGAAGAAAAGGGCAATCTGCCTTTCTCACGTGAATTGCCTATTTTTATGGGGTTTGTTGCCTATAGCCTTATTGCCTCATTTATCGCTTGGCCTAGTTTTTCAAAATTGACAAGCTTTTTAAATCAATGGCTAGAACGCCCCGAGGCGTGGCGCATCAACAACGCCGAAGACATTAAAAATCTTTTAATTACCATAGAAGGGAATGTAGGTCTGGCCTTATTACCTATTTTATTGCTTATCACCCTGATTGGAATAGCCTCCTCTCTAGTGCAAAATCCACCACGCATGATAGGAGAACGTATACGCCCGCAATGGTCACGTATTTCACCATCAAGCGGCTTTAAGCGTATTTTTGGTAAAGGCGGCTGGGTAGAATTTGGCAAATCTCTTGCCAAAATTTTGGGCGTTAATTTAGTCGTGTATTGGTTATTCTTTCGCCATACACACATATTTCTTGATGCCTTAAACACCAATACTTTTTCTCTCCCCAGATATATACAAATAAAACTCACACGACTTTTACTCTCCTTCAGTACCGCGGTAGCAGTAATTGCCGCCTTCGATCTCGTATGGTCGCGCTTCTACTGGTATCAACAGTTACGTATGTCAAAACAAGAGCTTAAAGATGAGTATAAGGAAACTGAAGGCGATCCGGCAGTCAAAGCACGTATGCGCTCATTGGTTCGCAGCCGCATCCGCCAACAAATGATCGCTAATGTGCCCAGCGCAACCTTAATCGTGGTCAATCCCACACATTTTGCTGTTGCTTTACGCTACCACCCTGCTGATGACGCCGCACCCGTTGTAGTAGCCAAAGGTAAAAACATCTTTGCTCTAAAAATCCGTGAAATTGGTATAGAAAACAATATACCCGTGATTCAGAATATTGAACTGACCCAAGCGCTTTATCGCCAAGTAGAAGTAAACCAAGCCATACCGCCTCATTTCTATGAAGCAGTAGCCGCGCTTATTCGTTTTCTTAATAATCAAAACAACTTTATAAACATGTAATAATAAATATATAATAAGCCACACACAAGAAAATAGGATTATAAAGCAATCATCAAAGGGCTTAAAGCGGATGAAAAAAAATTATATTGATGAAATGCGTGAAATGATACTTGCAAAACAAATATCTTGCATTATACCTGAAATCAAAATGGTCGGGGTAGGCGACTTTATCGCCTGCCTGCACTACGAACGTTATGGAAACATTAGCGATATTATTGATGCCGCAACCGAGCTTTATTTCTATCCTCAGACCATCCGTTTTGCCAATAAAGGAGAGTATAAGCTGGGTTGGGATACCTTCCCCACCATTACTCTGTATATGGAATTTTCCAATGAAGGTGTTAACAGCCAGTTCCATATGATTATGGATAGTGAAAGCTTTGGCATTGAGATTGATGACACCATTTTTGAAATACCCAGCGACGATGAAACTGAAACCCGAATCTTCATGCAAGCGCTTAACAACGCGCGGCTCCCCAGAAGTAAACAAACGAAAGGCTAGACCTCTAAATTCTTCGGATCTTTAAATATCTTCAGGCAACATAGTTTTTGCGGGTTTAGTAACACGTACACGGCTACTAGGAAGATAAGTAAATTGCTCAACCAATAAATCTTGTAAAACGGGAGTTCCTACATAATCATTAACCCGCTTGATAATCTCGTTCTTCACATCTGCAAATTTGATACGCTCAATCGTGCTTGTATCAGAGTAGCTCCCCCAAAAAATTTCAAATACGGCGTTATTAATTAAAGTGTCCAAGGGGACAGCAATAGATTTCTTCCGCTTATCATCCACTACATAGCCCAACTGAGAAATCAAATAGCCATCTACCTTGCCCTGAATAATAATAGGAATGCTAAAAACGTTAGTTTTGGTATAATGAAGCTTCACCGCCTCAGGCACTTTCACGAGCGCAGGGGAATCTGCGTTCATTCTAATGCCCAGCATCAGACTTCCCAAAGCAACTACACAGACCCATAAACCGATCGCAAAAATTTTTACCATTACGGATGCCCAATTTTTACCGAAAATGGATCATAAGTGCCGTCGGTTTCTTCAGAGCGCACCGCCATCTGCATCATTTGCGATAATTCGCTAACTGCTTCCAGATGAATTTTTAACAAATCGCTATTACGCTCAAGCTTTTTTTGCAAACCTTGCAAAAGTCTAGCAATACTTTCCTCCATATTGTCATTAAGATAAACAGAGACCTCACCCATCGCTTGATTTAAATCTCGTAAACCGCGCGTTTTGCGTGCATTAATCTTGTTATAATCTGGATTACCATTACTCTCAAGGATATCACTTTCATAATCTACGACCTCGCCTAGCCCTTCAATAGCGGCGGCAAACTTTTGCATAGCGAATTCCGATGCCATTGGATTCTTTTTCATTTCACCCTCTTTCATTTTCTTTAGAAATACCGTGCGCTGGCACGGCGTCTATCTAGTCTTAAAAGACCACGCTTACTTTATGTGATAATTTTTGCTCTACTGCATCCAACTGAGCCCCCTCAGAAGCCTCTTTACGCTGCTGCGCCTGCGCCAACATCTGAGCCACACCAATACCACCACGCCTAGCCACCTCTTTAGCCATTTCTTGAGCCAATAAGGATTTCCACACCGCACCTGCTTGCCCTTTGCCAAATACTGCTTCTGCCTTATCAGGAAACATATTCCCAATAAAAGATTGCAACATAAAAGCTTCAAAATCTTGATAAACCGCTTGCGACGAATTCTCCTTGCGCACAACCATTGGCAAGACCGGGGCTGTAGAAGAAGGTGCTTGATCAGAAGCTTGTTCGATATTTTTCGCAAAACCGCCCACTTTAGCTGCATGGCTAGCAGCAATCATGCGTAATTTTTGTACGGACGCTTGGTATTGGACAGGATCTGCTGCCCGCCCTACATCCATAATTATATCAGAAACAGGTCTCAGCGCCATTTTTACCCCGTCCTTCATTTTGCAAATTTACTACAAAACATGCTTAAAAAAATGCTAACAAGCAAAGCTTATGCCAAGCTGGAAGATTGGTTGAGGGATTGGGTAATAAAATCTTCCAACATACGGGCCAGTTCCTGTTGCTCTTCTTTCCTTATCGTCGCTTTATAGCTGTCCTCTATCATCATATAACGATAAGTTGATTGTGCAGCCTCTTGTTGCTGCTCAAAGATTTTATTTGCCAAAAGCACGCTATTTTTTTCATTCTGTTGCAAACATTCTGCCATAAAACACGTGTTATACAAAGGTACGGTTTCATCATTCTCAAGCAAAGATATAATTTTCTGTTTTTGTTCTTGAATTGCATGATAGCGAACATAAAGAAAATTCAATTCTGCTTCATCACGCATTTTAAGCAAATTTTGCACTTTTAAAAGCTTAGCATAACGGTGCTTATGAAATGGCATTCTTACCCTTCTTCCAGCCATGAGGCCAGTTCCCCATCAAAAAAACGCAACATTTCTGGTACTAAAAAATAAAGCAATAATAAGCCGCCTGCAACAACAAAAGGTAAGGATATAAAATAGATAGGAATAGCGGGAGTCAGCTTATTCAAAAGACCCACTGCCATATTCACAAAAATTGTATAAACCAAATAAGGGGCTCCGATCCGCAACGTCACTAGAAAAGCTTTTGACAAAGCATCACGATAATCAATCAGAGCAAATCCTGGGTGGGGTACAAGGCTTACGGGTACTAAATCGTAAGAATTCCACAAACCCCGCAACACCATTAAATGCATATCACTAGCAAAAAATAGCATCACCGCTCCCATCATTAAAAGGTTGGCAATCTGTGTCTCTGGGACAGACTCCATAACGCTATTTCCAGGTTGCCCCGAATAGCCCATACTCATCCCAATAACATTAGCCATGAATTGAAAGGCCCAAAGATAAGCATGAGCAATCACCCCAAAACTCACCCCCACTAAACTTTCTGCCACAATCCCTAACACCAAAGTTGTAACGTTCAGCCCTTTAACAAGATTATAAAGCTGGTCAGCTACCAAAGGGACAAGCGCTAACGAAAAAGCAAGCGCAATGAATAAACGTATCTGCATATTCAAACGTGCGACCGAAAAGCCAGGCGCCACCATCACACACCCACCCACTCTGCAAAACACAAACATCACCATGATCAATAATTGATCTATGGGCACATTAAAAAGATTCATAAAAGTTCCATTAAAAACATGTCTATTATATCAAGGCTGCCTTTTGCCCTTCTATCTACCCTAAAATGGTAGATCATTCGCTTAAAATATCTAAGGTACGCACTTCAATAGAACGTGCGATTTCTGCATGCGAAAGAACGGCCACAGTAGGGAAAATGCGCTCAACAATCATCCGCACATAAGACCGCATCTGCGGCGAAGTGATCAATACAAAACGCCGCCCATTTTCCATATGGGTACGTATCATTTCACTAATCTTTGTACCAAATTTTTCTAAATCAGCTGGATTAATATCAAATTCAATAATATCCCCCTTTGGATCACGTTTCAAAGCTTCATGAAAAATCGTATCCCAATAAGAGCCCAGTCGAATCACATTTAGGACTTCGCCTTCCGCTAAATCACCGCAAATCTGTTGTGACATACGCACGCGCACATGTTCGACAATCGCCTCCGTCCGCTGTGCAAAAGGAGCAACTTCCGCAATAGCTTCCAAAATTAAATCAAGATTACGAATAGAAACTCGTTCATTTAATAACCTTTTCAAGACCGCTTGCAGACCTGAATAAGAGAGATAGGCAGGGCAGATCTCCTCCAATAGTTTGTGGTATTCAGGCCCTAGGCGATCTAAGAGAATCCGCATATCCTTATAGGAAAGTAATTGGCCCAAATTATTGCGCAAAACTTCGCTCAAATGCGTTAACAGTACCGATAAATTATCGACTACCAAATAGCCATCACGCAAGAGCTCACTACGAAATGTTTCAGAAGTGGCAAAGGCTTGCATCCCAAAAGCTGGCTCACGTACCTGTTCCCCTGGCAAATTAGGGATAGGTTTATCACTTGGCATCACCAAAATTTCACCAATCGGCACATCGTAAGAAGCAACCACGCTCCCATATAATTTAATCTGATAGGTTTTGCTAGGCACATTATAAGCGTCTGTCACTTGAATCTCAGGGATCACAAAACCATATTCCTTGGCAAATTTTCTTCTCATCTTAGCCATACGCGAGGCAAGTTCACCTTGTTGAGGCAAAAGTCGCATAGACAGTTGTTTGCCCATAGCCAATTCAATCTGCTGCATTTCAAGAGAAGCTTTAATTGACTGGCTTTCCTCACGGTGGCGTAGCTCTACCGCCTGATCTGCCTTTGCTTGCCGCGCGGCTGCCTCTCTTTGTAATCGTCTCGGAATCGTATAACCTATAGACGCCATCACCAACGATAGAATTAAAAACGGCAGAATAGGTAACCCTGGTAACATTGCCAAAATCAACAATAAAAAGGCAGCCACAAAGAGTGCCTTAGGATAAGCCCCTAATTGGCCTAACACCGCTTGTTCAGCAGAACCACGCGTTCCTCCTTTAGAGACCAAAAGCCCCGCTGCTAAAGAAACAATCAAAGCTGGAATTTGCGTGACCAGCCCATCCCCCACCGATAATTTAGTAAATACATCCGCCGCCCCACTCAAATCCATACCGTGGCGTGTCACACCAATGATAATGCCACCAAAAATATTCACAGCCGTAATAATTAAACCAGCTATAGCATCGCCGCGAACAAATTTTGATGCCCCATCCATTGAACCAAAAAAAGCGCTTTCCTCTTCAAGCTCACGACGGCGACGTTGTGCCTCTTGCTCATCTACCAGCCCAGAAGAAAGATCAGCATCAATAGCCATTTGCTTTCCTGGAATCGCATCAAGCGTAAACCGCGCGCCCACCTCAGCGATACGAGAGGCTCCCTTAGTGATAACGAGAAAATTGACGATAATCAAAATAGCGAAGACAACAAGGCCGATAACAAAATCACCCCCCATCACAAATTGAGAAAACCCATGGATTACATGACCCGCCGCCAAATACCCCTCGCTTCCGTGGGTTAAAATCACCCGTGTAGTAGCAATATTTAACGAAAGCCGTAACATAGTGGCAATCAATAACACGGTAGGGAAGGCAGAAAAGTCCAACGGCCGTTCAATCCACAAAGACACCATCAAGATAAGAACGGAAAAAGCAATGGAAAAGGATAACCCCATATCCAAAACAAAAGCCGGAACCGGTAAGAAAAGCACGGTTAGGATAATAATAATTCCCACCGCAAATCCAATATCACTCCCCGAGAATTTGCTATCCATCTGAGGAGGAGTGGCCGTCGCTGGTTGCACAGTCTTCTCCTATGCATGAAGATTAATCCCTAAAAGGCGAAAATACACAATGTAGCTTGCGTGAAGGTAGCGCCTAAAGCACGCGATACGTAATTAATTTCTCCTTGCTTGTTAAGGCATATAACGCTATATTACATATAGAAATATTAAGTTATTTTTTTCGACGAGAAGGCCTTTTGCCTTGTTTATTAAGGGTTATTGGTAGCGATTTAGTATATGTTTTTACACGTTGTTTATCGCCTATGGCCTCAAAAAATGGTAATCATAGACAGGGGGAATGAATGGTAGATATAATCAAAGTTTGGCTTTTTTACTCTTCCCTCATCATCATTCTTAACGCAGCTATTGTTGTTTTAGTAGCCAATATCAGCTAAGCATTAATATTAGTTGCTAAACTAAGAAGGTGCATAAACGTGGATTTAAAGAACATAAATTCCAATATTTTTATCGGAGATCAGATAGAAGTTTTTGACATAGAAATCATCGCCAAAAAAGGTATTAAAACGATCATATGCAATCGTCCCGATGGAGAAGAAGAAGGCCAGCCGACCTTTGCACAAATCCAAACAGCGGCGGTAAAACATAAAATTGCCACTCATTATATCCCCATTACCTCCCCCTTCATCGCGCCTGAGGCTATCACCCAAATGCGCGCGATACTAGAAAACACGGATTCACCTCTTTTAGCCTATTGCCGTTCAGGCGCCCGTTCGAGCCATCTCTATCGCTTAGCTACAAATAGCTAAGGGCGCGTTTTTGAGCAAACTTTTTCAAAATTTAACCATAAATCTTAAGCCATCGCTAAGATAAAAACATTAAACTCCCTAGGTAATGCGGGAACCTTTCCGTATCACAAAGATGCAATCTATAGGGTAAAAAATGGGCAAATGGATTCATGGCACATTAGGTCTCTCCAGCTACCAGCGAAAAATGCGCACTTTGCATAGCTTATTAGAAAGCCTTCTTTTGGTTACTATCACCTTTATTGCCATCATCATGACAAGCCTCATCCTTATAAAAGAAATCCGTACTACAAACCAAGGTATTTACCACCCCGCTCTGACCATTCAAGACCTTTTACACACCTATAAAATACCAACCATCAAACTACAGGGTTAAGGCGAGCATCCAAAAACGAGAGCGGCTGTGCCCGTATCAAACAAGCCTTCGCCGCTTCGCAATCCTGATTGATTTGCGTTTTTAGTTGATCCAAATTAGCAAATTTTGCTTCATCACGCAAAAAGCTTACAAAACAGACAGAAACCCATTCATCATAAAGATCGCCATCAAAATCAAAAATATAAATTTCTAAGAGGGGTAAACCCTCTTTTTCTACAGTAGGTCGGCGACCAAAACTTGCCACCCCTCCATAAAAAGCGCCATTTTTTCGATAGAGACGGACCGCATAAATTCCGTATTTAAGGCTTGTTTGCGCGGGCAAAACCATATTGACTGTTGGAAATCCCAATTGCCGACCCAATTTTGCTCCGTGACATACCTGCCCCTGCACACGATAATAATAATTTAATAAACGCGCCGCTTCCTCTACACTGCCTTTAGCCAACGAACTGCGGATTCGGCTAGACGATACAGGCGCCCCAGTCGCATCAACAAAGGCTGGCTCCTGATATACACTAAAACCAAAATGAGCTCCCATTTCTTTCAATGTAGCTACATTACCACCCCTATGGGCTCCAAAGGAAAAATCATGTCCAATCACCACTGCACTTGCCTGAAAGCCATGATAGAGAACCGCTTCCACAAAACTTTCTGCACTCAAATCAGCAAAAGTCCGATCAAAACATTGTTCTACGACCCCGTCACAACCTAAAAGTGAAAGAATTTCTGCCTTTTGCGCTGGGGGGGTGAGGCGATCCACCGGCCGCATGGGCACAAAAAAATCGCGCGGATGCGGCTCAAAACTCAAGACAGCCACCGGCTTTTGATAAGTTTTACCGCAAGCAATAGCCTGTTTAATCACCCGCTGGTGCCCTAGATGCACCCCATCAAAATTACCAATAGCAACCACCGCCCCATGCCAAAAAGATGAGAGCTCTGCCATATGAGATATCCACATAAACGAACCCATTATTGTAAAACCCATAACCAAGCCCAGGGTACATAGGGCGCACGTACGACAAAATTCATAAGAGCAGAACGATTCAACCGACCAGCATGCATATAATGGGGCCGATGCAACCCAGCAGCAATAAAGACCGCATTAATACCAAAATCCGCAGCTCCCTTAATATCAGTATCAAGCCCATCACCGATAGCCAAAATACGAGCTTTATTATCAGTACCGCCCAAGGCACATAATGTTTCTATGGCTAGGCGATAAATCGGCGTATACGGCTTGCCAGCAATCAAAACACGTCCACCCATCTCTTGATACATTTTGGCCAAAGCTCCTGCACACCACATTTCTTGGCCACCATAATCAAAAGCAAGGTCTGGGTTGGCACAAACAAATGGCAGATCCCGCTTAATAAATCGCTCAAATAGCAACCGATAATCATCCAATATCTGACCATTATGAGAGACCTTATTCCCCTGCGCTTTACCAAAAACCGCCTCACCAAAAGGCCCTGTACACACGATAGAATCAGCGGCCGCCTCATCAACCAAGCACACATCCAGTCCTGCAAAAAGCCGATGATTTTGTTCAGCACCGATAAAAAAAATACGTCTGCCCGTTGCTTTAATAATATGGCGGGTAACATCGCCCGATGTCACAACTGCATCATAAGTCTCTGCTCCAATGGCAAAGCTATGCAACTGCTCCTGCACATCAGCACTACATGAAGGTGAGTTGGTGATCAAAATCACATATTTTCCTGCCGCCCGCAAGTCTCGCAGAGCTTCAACCGCAGGCGTATAAGCGGCTATACCATTATGAATCACGCCCCAAATATCACAAAAAAATGCCTCATAATCATCACTGATCTCACTAATATGGCTTAATTCTTGCATCATACCATTCCATGACTTCTGTGATACATTTAAAACCTTTTTCGGTAAAAGGCGAACAATTTTTATAAAACATCATAGACAGGCTAAACTAGATCAAGCATAGTTAAACTCATAAACCAAAGCAAAAGCATATAAAGGGATATAAAGCAATCATGCTAAAGCACATCCCGAAAAGCATCGCCACACACCAGAAAACTATTAATCTCATTAATAAAGCAAGCTTTGAAGAAAGCTTGCGTGAGCTTCAACAGCAATTATCCAACACAAATAGCGAAAATACCACCCGAAAAGCCCTTGTTACCCTCCTGAAGGATACCATCCAGAACGCTCATCAAAAAGCCGAAGCTATACTTCTAGACAACGGCCATGGCCGCTCCTGTGCCCAAAGCCTTAGCGCCTTACATGACTATATTATCGCAAGCCTTTATCACTTCACCACCCGCTATATCTATCCTAGTTCAAACCCATCAGAAGGCGAGAAAATTGCCCTCCTTGCCGTTGGCGGCTATGGCCGCGGAACGTTGGCTCCCTATTCTGATCTTGATCTACAATTCCTTCTGCCATGGAAGCAAACCCCCCATGGCGAACAAGTTATGGAATATATTCTATACACACTTTGGGATGCGGGCCTAAAGGTAGGGCATGCCACCCGTAATATTGAAGATAGTTTGCGCCTAGCAACAGATAATATGACCATACGCACGGCTCTTTTAGAGGCGCGTTTCCTCGTAGGTAACCACGCATTATATAAAACCTTTATACAGCGCTTTGAAAATGAAATCATAGCCGAAAGCTCAAGTGTTTTCATCCGCGCCAAATTAAGCGAACGCAACCTCCGCCATAAAAAGGTTGGCGAAACACGTTACCTTGTTGAGCCCAACGTGAAAGAAAGCAAAGGTGGCCAGCGGGATTTGCAAACGCTACTATGGATTTGCAAATACCATTACCGTATCCAAACAGTCACCCAGCTGATTCCTTTAGGAATTTTGTCAAAGACGGAAGCATCTCTTTTTAACAAAGCCGATGACTTCTTATGGGCGGTACGGTGTCATATGCATTTTTTAGCCCGTAAAGCGCAAGAAAAACTTTCTTTTGATATCCAATACGATATGGCAAAGCGTCTAGGCTATGCAGGGCGGGCTGGGCTCAAGGCAGTAGAACGCTTTATGAAACACTATTTTCTAGTAGCCAAGCGCGTGGGGGATCTCACCCGTATTGTTTCTGCTGCCTTAGAGGAGGAGCACGTTAAACCCGTTCCTGGACTAAATCAGGTTTTCATCACTTTTGCCCATAAGCGCCGTAAAATCCGCTCGCATCCTGATTTTATCATCGATCATCAGCGAATCAATATTGCACATGAAAACGCCTTTACTCAAAATCCCGTCAATCTTATCCGTCTTTTCGCTCTCTCTGACCGCTATGGCCTCGAATGCCACCCACATGCATTTCAAAAAGCAGCACGCGCTTTGCACCTCATCACCGCAAGCTTACGTGAAAACCACAAAGCTAATCAACTTTTCCTTAATATTCTTACCTCGCAGCGTGACCCCGCACTTATTTTACGCCGCATGAATGAGTCCGGCGTTTTGGGAAAATTTATCCCCGATTTTGGTAAGATCGTCGCGATGATGCAGTTTAACATGTACCACCATTATACAGTAGATGAACATCTTTTACGCTGTATTGAAGTGCTTAGTGATATTGAAAATGGCCGGCACCAACAAGAGCACCCTTTAGCGAGCGCCCTTCTTCCACAATTAAAGCGCTCGCGCAAAATCCTCTATCTAGCGCTCTTTCTTCATGATATCGCCAAGGGACGACCCGAGAATCACGCCCTTGCAGGAGAGAAAATTGCTTGGAAATTGTCGCTACGCTTTGGCCTCAGTGGTCGCGAAGCTGCCCATGTAGCTTGGCTTGTGCGGGAACACTTAAGCATGAGTAAAGTCGCACAATCGCGCGATCTCAACGACCCAAAAACCATCGCTGACTTTGCCAAAAAGGTAAAAACTCCAAGACGACTCAACCTTTTACTCATCCTCACCATTTGCGATATCCAAGGCGTGGGGCCTAAAGTCTGGAATGGGTGGAAACGCCAACTTCTACGCACACTTTATGAAGAAACACAAAGCTATTTCAAACAAAAGCCCGCGGCGATCAAAGCACAGCAAAAACTCGCCCCCATCATTGATAAGTTTTGCGCAGCTCTCCCCACATGGGATAAAGCGCAGCAACAAAATTATTGCTTACTTCATTCCCCCTATTATTGGCTTTCTACATCTCTCTCCCAACAAATTGATCACGCAAATCTCATTCAAAAAAGCCAAGAAGTAACCCAAACCATCGCTAGCACTGCCAAGATCAACCCCTTCGATAGGGTGAATGAAATCACCGTCCTCGCCCCTGACCACCCCCGTGTTTTATCGCTCATAGCTGGCGCTTGCGCAGCCGCTGGCGGCCATATTATTGATGCTCAAATCTTTACCACCCGCGATGGTCGCGCCTTAGATATCATCATAATGAATCAGCAATTTGACCTGATTGAGGATGAAAAGCGTCGCATCAACAAAGTGCGTGATACAATTGAGAAAACCCTCAATGGAAAAATCCTCATACCGCAGTTAATTCAAGAATGCAGGCTCACACCGCCAAAGAACAAAGCCTTTAAAATACGTCCAAGAGTTGAAATCAATAATCATCTATCGCACCAATTTAGTGTAATTGAAGTACGAGGTCTTGATCGCTTAGGGCTTTTATTCGATCTCACCCGCACCCTTTCTGACCTCAAACTCAATATTGCTTCTGCCCATATCACTACCTTTGGCGAAAAGATTGTTGATAGTTTTTATGTTCAAAATTTTTCTGGAGAAAAAGTTACCGATGCTGCACAAAGCGCCCAAATTATCGCGCATTTATTAGCGCTTTTAAAATGAGTAAATTTCAGTTCTTAAACGCCCCAACAATGAGCCTATAATAATGAGCCTTATCCGCAAATTCTCTACTGTCGCTTCCGGAACATTTATAAGCCGACTTTTTGGCTTTGCCCGTGAAATGTTAATGGCTGCTGCGCTAGGTACAGGGCCTGTAGCAGATGCATTTAATGCCGCATTTCGTTTTCCCAATACTTTTCGGCGGCTTTTCGCTGAGGGAGCATTTAGTGCTGCTTTTGTGCCGCTGTTTTCTAAATACATTGCACAAGGCGGGCACGAAGAAGCTCGCCGCTTTGCCCAAGAAGTTTTTGGGGTTTTATTTAGCGTACTCATTATGCTTACGCTACTTATGGAATTCAGCATGCCCTTTTTGGTTTCTACCATCATCGCCCCAGGCTTTTACAACGATGCTGAAAAATATGCTGCTACAATACGCTTTTCAACCATTATGTTTCCCTATCTTGCCTGTATGTCACTAGCAGCGATGATGGCAGGTATGCTTAATTCTCTGCATCATTATTTTGCTGCTGCCATAGCACCAGTTTTTTTAAACATTATTTTGATTGCTGTCCTAGCGTATACTTGGATATATGGGCTTAACCCATGGCACGTAGGGCTGGGTCTTTCTTGGGGTGTCATGGCCGCAGGATTCATACAACTGTTAATAGTATGGGCTGCGGTCGCACGACTAGGAATGCCCATTGGCTTTCGCCGCCCGCGCTTAAGCCCTTCTGTAAAGCGGCTTTTATGGCTTGCGCTCCCAGCTGCCATCACTGGCGGGGTAACACAAATTAACCTCCTCATCAATACCAATATTGCCTCTGCCAAAGCGGGTGCGGTTTCTTCACTCGCCTATGCCGATCGCCTTTACCAATTGCCCTTAGGGGTTGTGGGTATCGCCGTGGCCACGGTTTTATTACCCGAGCTCACCAGCGCTTTACGAAATCATGAAATAACCCAAGCCCACCGCATCCAAAATCGTGCTATCGAATTCACCCTATTCCTTACCTTACCCGCCGCCGCAGCCTTTCTCGTCATGGCTACTCCTCTCGTACAATTATTATTTGAACGCGGCCATTTTACTAGCCAATCCACGCAGATTGTGGCACATCTTTTAGCCATTTATGGCTTAGGCTTACCAGCCTTTGTTTTGATCAAGGCCTTTATCCCCAATTTCTTTGCGCGTGAAGATACAAAAACCCCCCTTGTATTTGCCATCATCTCTATGATAGCCAATGTTAGCATCGCGCTCAGTCTATTTCCGTATTTTTCAGCGGCTGGCATCGTCATCGCTGAGGTCAGCGCTGGTTGGCTCAATGCCTTATTATTGTTTATGACGTTGGTCAAACGCGGTCATTTCAGCCATGAGCGTGCATTTTTCTTTCGCTTTATAAAGCTGTTGGTCTCAACCATTCTTATGGCCGTAGCATTGCATTATAGCCTTAGGTTCTTAGCTACTCCTCTCTCTCCACAAGCACCGCTTCTGCAGCGCGCCTTGACTATTAGTAGTTTAATTATCGGTGCTATGATCGTTTATTTTAGCGCAAGCCTCTTCTTAGGAGTAAGCAGTATCGCCCTTTTAAAACGCAGCTTGACGCGACACAAATAGATGTTTTATCTAATGAGCAAATTATCCCTATGAACTGTTCTCCACCTGTCAGCGAAAGAGCCTTTTTATGACCAAACTCTCCTCTCTGGTTTTTTCCGGCATACAAGCTACTGGCAACCTACACTTGGGCAATTACTTGGGCGCTATAAAGCATTGGGTCGCTCTACAAAAGGACTACCCTTGTCTTTATTGTGTAGTGGATCAACATGCACTCACCGTCAATCCTAATCCACAGGATCTTATTAATTCTACCCGCGAAGTAGCAGCGGCTTTCCTTGCCACGGGAATTGATGCAGAAACACATATTGTATTCAATCAAGCGCGCGTTATGCAACATAGCGAATTAGCTTGGATTTTTAACTGCATTGCTCGTATCGGTTGGATGCAACGAATGACCCAATTCAAAGATAAAGCAGGCAAAGATCGGGAAAATGCCTCGCTAGGGCTTTTCGCTTATCCTAGCCTTATGGCAGCAGATATTTTACTTTATCGCGCCACCCATGTGCCGGTAGGTGATGACCAAAAACAACATATAGAACTCACCCGCGATATCGCTCAAAAATTCAATAATGACTACGCGGACCGCATTCAATCCCTTGGCTATAGCGTTGATATTAGCGTTTTGGATAAGGGAGAATCAGGCTTTTTTCCCCTACCCGCGCCTTTGATCAATGCCACAACAACAAGAATTATGTCCTTGCGTGATGGGACAAAAAAGATGTCTAAATCTGACCCATCAGACCTCTCGCGGATTAATCTTATCGATAGTGCCGATGCCATTGCCAAAAAGATAAAAAAAGCTAAAACGGACGCAGAGCCCCTGCCCGAAAGCCTTAAAGGCCTTAAAAAGCGACCCGAAGCCGATAACCTTATCGGTATTTATGCAGCTTTAACCCAGAGCAGCAAGCAACAAGCGCTGAATCAATTTAGCGGTCAGCAATTTTCCAATCTTAAATCTATGTTGACAGAACTTGCTGTAGCAGAACTTGCCCCCATAAACACTGAATTGCACCGCCTAAAGGCTGATCCAGCCTATATAGACAGTGTCCTTCAAAAAGGCGGCGAAAGAGCAACAATTTTGGCCGAAAAAACCATGCGCCAAGTGCGCGATATCGTAGGCTTTTTGCAAAATGCATAAACGTTGCATTACTATCAAAACCGCATGAATGCAAACGAGTTGCAGGCTCTGCTATGCAGTACGCAAAAAGTTAAGTAATATTATGTGCACCCAAGCAACCACCAGCACGCCCAACTAGCATCACCGATGAAGTGCAGCAACAGAGAATTAAACAAGATATGGCCATTTTAGTCTTAGCAGCAAGCAATGGGCATAAAGAACCTAACCCATTAATCGTATCAATTGCAGGATAAGGCGATAGTTTTTCCATTATCCCTAGCAATTATACTAACAAGGATATTGCAGTGCTCATCTAACTCCCCCATATAAAACATAGACTAAAATAGAGGCCTCTTTATATACTCTGCCATTGATCTCCGGAGCCCCCATGTTTATCCAAACCGAAACAACCCCCAATCCTACGACCTTAAAATTCCTCCCTGGCCGCGTTGTCTTAGAAGAAGGAAGGGGAGTAGAATTTCTTGATGCAACCCAGGCAGCAGAACGTTCTCCACTTGCGGCCAAATTATTCGCCATTGAGGGGGTGGCCAGTGTCTTTTTTGGCTATGACTTTATCACTATCAGCAAGGATGCGAGCGAATGGCAACACCTAAAACCTGCCATCTTGGGAATAATTATGGAACATTTTACCTCAAATAGCCCAATCATGGCTCCAATCGCCTCCAATCATCGCCAAGAACACGAAGAATTTTTTGATGAAAAGGATCGCGAAGCTGTAGCGGTGATAAAAGAGCTCCTTGAAACACGTGTACGCCCAGCCGTAGCCAATGATGGCGGTGACATCAGCTTCTGCGGCTTTGAGAATGGCATTGTCTATCTGAATATGCGCGGGTCTTGCGCGGGATGTCCTTCATCGACCGCCACCCTAAAGCATGGCATCGCTAATCTGCTTCGCCACTTTGTTCCAGAAGTACTCGACGTAGAAGCTATGCCACAATAAGCAAGATTTACCGCCCCCATGCGCTTGTCCTGCCTATTTTTTCTTGCAACAAAAAAGCTATGGCTCATCACATCAAGCAGCCCTAATGACACTTAAACGAATAGATAGTTTGCATAGGAATGTTTAGCGATTATCCTCTTGGAGGCACTCCACGCCCATTCAGGTAGCCATGAGCATGGTTTAATCCAAGCCGTATCTTTCATTAGAGATGAGATTTATAACCAACCAAATACAAGCAGAACTTAGGCTTTTTTCACAAATTCTGCTTTAAGTCCCATAGAACCAACGCCCACAATTTTACAATCAATATTATGATCCCCCTCGACCAAGCGAATATTCTTGACCTTGGTCCCCACTTTAAGGGTGCTCGCGCTTCCTTTAACCTTAAGATCCTTGATAAGAATCACCGTATCTCCATCCTGCAAAAGTGTACCATGGGCATCGCATACCGTAAAAACCCCAGCAGCATCGCTGTCTTCATTTGCCCCATGCCAAGCATGCCCACATTCTGGGCATAGAAACAACCCTCCATCTTCATAACTATAGGGGGATGCACAAATAGGGCAGGGGGGGAAATCGCTCACTTTTATCTCCATTATTTTGGCTCTTAATAGAAAATATTTCTAGTCTCCGCAAGAGCACCTTGTCGCTTAGTATCGGATAAGGTAAAAAGCAGCATAAACATAGAAGGAATGACTAAAAATGACTGAAAAGAATATAAAAAACAACGCCCGTCTGCCCCGCGGTTTTGTTGATTATACTGCACAGGATCTTTACGTCATCCAAGCCATCCAAACGCGTTTGGCTGGCATTTATGAACGCTATGGGTTTGAAGCAATCGAAACCCCGATTTTTGAATATAGCAGCGCCTTAGGTAAATTCCTCCCAGATCAAGACCGCCCCAATGCTGGCGTCTTTTCCTTCCAAGATGATGATGAGCAATGGCTATCTTTACGCTATGACCTCACTGCCCCCTTAGCACGCCACTTTGCTGAACATTATGAAACCCTTCCTAAACCTTACCGTACCTATCGGTATGGCTATGTTTTCCGGCACGAAAAACCAGGTCCTGGCCGCTTTCGGCAATTTCTTCAATTTGATGCCGATAGCCTAGGAAGCCCCGATATCGGCAGTGATGCCGAAATGTGCATGATGGCTTGTGATAGTTTAGAAGCGGTTGGTCTTACAGCAGATCAATATATTATCCGCCTCAATAACCGCAAAATTCTTGACGGGATCATGGAAGATATAGGCCTTGATAGAACTAAATACAACGATAAACGGCTTATAGTTTTGCGTGCCATTGATAAACTTGATAGACTCGGTGAAGCTGGGGTGAAACTGCTTTTAGGCAAAGGGCGGCTTGATGAAAGTGGTGATTTCACTAAGGGAGCAGATCTAAAAGAAGACGCTATCGCCCATATCCTAGCCTTTCTCAATGCGGGCGGTAAGGATGCGGCTACGACCCTTGCTGCTTTACAAAAAGTTGTAGGCACCAACGCCACCGGCAAGAGAGGCGTGGAAGAGCTTGCGCAAATGCAGGCCATTTTCTCTGCTACTCGCTATGACACACGCATCAAAATCGATCCTTCAGTCGTGCGCGGTCTTGAATATTATACCGGCCCAGTCTTTGAAGCCGAACTCCTCTTTAATGTTTTTAACGAAGATGGGCAAAAAGTAGTATTTGGCTCAGTGGGCGGCGGCGGACGCTATGATGGGCTCATCGCCCGATTCCGCTCTGATCCTGTTCCCGCAACGGGCTTTTCCATTGGCGTCTCGCGCTTAGTGGGAGCGCTAAAGAGCTTAAAAAAACTCCCCTCGCACCCCTTAGCAGGGCCGGTGGTAGTGCTCGTCATGGATAAGAATCCACAAGCATTAATCGAATATCATAAAATCATCGCTGATCTTCATGTTGCCGGCATCCGCGCTGAACTCTATAGCGGAAGCGCTGGCATAAAAGCGCAAATGAAATATGCCGACCGCCGCAACGCTCCTTGCGTTATCATCCAAGGACAACGCGAACGCGCCGCTGGTACCGTAGAAATCAAAGACTTACTTGAAGGCGCGCGCCTTTCGCAACAAATTGCGGATAACCAAACCTGGCGGGAAAGCCGGCCTGCCCAAATTACCGTACCCAGAGATAATATAATCACTGCACTCAAAGAAATTTTAGGCCGTTATTCCTAAATATCGCAAAGAAAAATCTTATAAAGAGCTAAAGCACTAAAAAGAACAAAGCATATCCGGCGTGCTACTCAGGCAGGCGCAGCATAGCGCAAAAGGGCAGCTAAAGCCTCTTCGTGAGGGATATCTTGGCGGCGCACTGCCAATACATCCCCTCCCGCCGCTAGAACGCGACCAGCAATCTCATCAAGAATATCATAGCTATCAGGCCCCTCTTCAGCAAATGTCACCACACCCGTTGTCTCATCCACGCGCCCATGAATCATTTGATCCATATCCACAAGTAAAACCGCCACTTGCCCGTAAGTAGCAGCGCGCGCTGCAGTAGAGAGATCCGTTGTTGCACGGCCATCAGCATTCAATATTTCAAAACGATCATGCAAATCGCCTAGCTTTTGTTGATAATAAGCATCAAGTTTCTCACGAGCCAAATCGGCAATTTCAAAAGGCTTAGCATGATCAAGACCAGCGTGATTAATCTCTGCAACTAGATTATGTCCACTATAAACGCTACGAAAAGCGTAAAGTAACCTTTCGCCCCCTATAGTAATCAAAGGCTTATCCGAGCCCTTTACCACAGCCGCAACGCTTTTATCAATTGCCCGCGTATATTGCTTTAAGCGCTCATTAGTTTTGTCTTGTAACTTGTCCCCGCTCGTGCCGGCAGTCGTATCAATATTTTGAGGAAGGTTCTCTACATGCGCTTCATAAGGCTCTGCCTCTCGCGCCAAGGTAAAAAGCCGTACCGTTTTCTCCGCCAGCAATAAAATATAAGCTTGATGGGTAAAAGTGATTGAACGCAAAAGCGGACTGAGTAAGAACCGATCTCCCACCTCTACCTGGGCGGTTAAATGGTTGGCAAGGCGAAAGGTCCATAGCTGGGTGTCATGCGCCAAAACCGCCAAACTATGGGCTTGGTACAACCAGAAGACTTCATCTTCTGCAACTTGGTACAATAAAGCTTCCAAGCTCTGCAAGCGACGCTTATCAATAAGCTGCGCTGCTTGGTGCAAGGCTTCCTTGACCTGATTTGCGTATTCTATCTTAGCCCCCTGAATTTCTGACGTCACTGGTGTTGTAGGCAAATAAATCGAAACACAAGCTTCAGCCCGCGCTTTATTTAATTGCACAAAAGTTTCAAGCGATGGAATATCCATATAAAGCATCAGAACTAAGCCTTTCCTCTGAACCTACAAATGAATATAGGCAAAAGGATCAGCATAACCAGCCCTTTAACCAAACATAAGGTGTAAGAAAACGCCCCTTCAATAAGCGTAATCTAAAAAAACTGGTTCAACAGAGCTACCCCAAAGGGCATAATAAGAAGCCAATAAACGATCTGCCTCGCTTTTACCGCTCAAAACCACATCTTCTAGACAATCAAGAAAACACGTCTCGTCATTACCGCTTTCATTGAGTCGATGCCGATTTTTAAGCCCTAAACGAGCCATATCCAAAACAGGCCGCGCCCATTCACGCACAGTTTTTCCTGCAAAAGGCGTCCTTAGGCCCATTCGCGGCACATGATCGCGCATGTGTAATACATCTTCATAGGTCCAGTGTTTGGTCAAATCCAAAGCCGCTTCTAAAGCCTCTTCATCATAAAGTAACCCCGTCCAAAAAGCAGGCAAAGCACAAATATAGCGCCCAGATCCGCCATCTGCACCGCGCATCTCTAAAAAGCGTTTCAGGCGTACGTCAGGAAAAAGGGTTGATAAATGATTAATCCAATCGCCCATATTAGGCGCAACAGTATCCACCGCCCCGTCCATAAATTGCCTAAATGTTATATGGGTACAGTCTATATAATGCCCATCACGAACAATAAAGTACATCGGCACATCAAGCGCCCAAGCTGCATAATCAGCAAAACCAAAAGAATCGGAAAAAGCAAAAGACAAAAGACCAGATCGCGCACTATCAGTATCGCGCCAAATCTCCGAGCGCCATGATAAAAAACCATTTGGCTTACCTTCAGTAAATGGCGAACTAGCAAATAGAGCTGTAGCAAGCGGCTGTAATTTCATTCCTACCTGCATTTTATGGCGCATGTTAGATTCAGAAGAAAAATCTAAATTCACTTGGATTGTTGTGGTTCGATACATCATATCAAGACCACATTGGCCAACTTTTGGCATATAACTACGCATGATTTCATAACGCGATTTGGGCATATGGGGTGTTTCGCGCAACTTCCATTTTGGGCTTGCTCCCACGGCTAAAAAACCAATTCCCAAAGAAGTGGCCACTTGTTGTACCTGCATCAGATGAGCGTTTGTCTCACGGCATGTCTGGTGCAGTGTCTCTAAAGGTGCGCCTGATAATTCAAACTGCCCCCCAGGCTCTAAAGAAATCGCCCCTTGGCCAAGCGGGGAAAGAAGACCAATAAGCCGTCCTTCATCCATAATCGGCTCCCAACCTAAAAGCTTTTGCATGCCTTCAAGTAAAGCCAAAATGCCCTTTTCTCCCTCATAAGGAACGGGGCTATGCCCATCGACATAAAAAGGAAATTTTTCGTGTTCTGTACCAATACGAAAAGATTGCTTAGGTTTGCACCCAGCCGCTAAATATTCTACCAGATCGTCAAAACCCGTGATTAAGCTTTCATCAATTGTATCACGTGCCATGCATCATCCCTTCATCATATTGCAGCCTATTAACTTCTAGTATCCTATACTCGCCCAAAAAAGCTAAATCCTATATCTATATCTCGCATCTACCAATCACCCAAGCAGGCATGAATAAGAGCAAGGGCTGCCACCGCGGCAGTATCTGCGCGTAAAATACGCGGCCCTAAAGAAAGCGGGAACACAAAATCATGCTGACAAAGAAACGCGCGTTCAGCCGCACTAAACCCACCTTCTGGTCCTACAAGCACCCCACAAGCTTTGCGGCTCCGCCCTTCTAAGGCAACCAAAGGGTTAATCGTTTTTGCCATTTCATCACAAAAAAATAAAGGTCGTCCATCCCAGTCGGCTAAAAGAGCAGATAAATTTTTTGCCATCGGGCAATGCGGTAAAGCTAAACCGCCGCATTGCTCAAGGGCTTCAACCGCATTGGCCTGCACACGATCTTCATTAAGGCGAACAACTTGGCAATGCTGAGTTATGACAGGCTGCAAAGCCGCCACGCCTAGCTCCACCGCCTTCTGCACCATATAATCAAGACGACCTTGCTTAAGAAGTGCAAAACAATAAATCACATCAGGTACAGATTCTTGCTCCCGTGTCTTATATTCGACCTTGAGGGTACAAGTTTTCTTTTTTATGTCAAAAATCGCCGCCCGCCATTCCCCATCTTTACCATTAAAAACCAATAATTCTTGGCCCGCCTTCATTCGCAACACATGCAAAAGGTAATGAGCTTGACGCGTCTCTAAGGAGATAAGCACGTCTTTAGCCAAGGAACCAGAAATAAATAAACGTTGTAAACGATAATTTTCGCGCATTGTCATTCTTTAAGCCTTTGGAAAGGCTTTTATCCTAAAAAACTCTCAAGTAATAGCCTAACATAATCAGCCTATCGCCACAAACTTTCCTATAAAATCTCAGGAACAAAAAAACAAAAATTAAGTTGTCGATAAAAGAAATTTGGTTTATGTAGCCTCAACGCCATTCGGAGAGATAAATGTCTGCTAAACGCGCTGCCCTTATAAGCTTTGCCGCCTTCTTTGGCTTTATTGTTGTAACAATCGGGCTCGGTAGCGTAGGTGCAAATAATAACGCTCTTGTCTCCGAAGATGGCTATGGGATCAGCACCCGCCAGCCCTAGCATTTAAAACTCATCGCCCAAAATTATTGCTTTGCACAAGACACACCCAGTTTGATCATAGCGCTAAGCTAGACATATCAAAATGATAATAGGCGGGCTTCAGCACTATGCAAACGCCCCATACCCCGAGTTTTAAAATGGGGGCAAAGAAAGCCCCTTTGGCAAATATGATGAAAGCCCAAATGCCGTCAAACGGGGCGTAACCTTAATATTTTCAACGTCCTCCCCTTGATTATTTATCGTAAATATAAAAGGCATCACCAAGCTATTCTGCAAACACTCTGTGTCATGACACAAATAATCTTGGCGATTGGTCGCTTGCATCTGCCCTACCATAGCTAGGTGTGCAACACGCTGAGAAAAGGGGAAAGGGATCAAATCACCTTCAAGACTCACAATCCATTTATCAATTGTCATATCTGATTTAGAAAGTTTTAAGGCTTTTTCGCTAAAACTTGCCTCACCACTCCATTGATTAAAAGCAGTTGCAGCTTTATGATCCGCAATCAAAGTAAAAGCACTACCTGACGCTAATTGCTTTATAAATTCATTAAAGTCATAGAATTTTAATGCACCAGGCATCACCGCCCACGCAACATTACCTTCGAGCCCCGTCCAGCATTTTGATTGCTTGTCTTTGTCAATCTTCAGCCGTAAGTTCACGTTGCCTTTCCCCGTCACAAAAGCAGGATAATGCGCAGCCTGCACCACATCTTCAACATTTATGCCACTTGCTAAGATTTGTGCATCAACATGAGTAGCGTTTGGCTTTTTCTTAATTTGAATATGGCTCTGCCATACACCACCAAAAGCGCTAGCATTACCAATATCAATAAGCACATTATCTTTTTCAGTTTTAATCGCCATAGCCACATCGTTCACTTGGCCGCTATTATATCTAGCAGCCTTTATTGAGAGACGTATATCCAAAGCAAAAGGCATAAAAGTTTTCCACGACAAGCTTCCAAGTGCCTCTTGGTTTTGCTCAAATTTTGTAAGATCAAGCTGTTTAAAGGCTAAAGAGCCAGTTAAAACAGGCGCAGGTTTCGTAAGCGCCACCTCCAAAGCTCCTCGCGCCTTATCTTCACCCAAGCTAAACGTAGCATCAGCTAGCTTAATATAATTGGGTGTAGCCAAAAAACCTGAGCCCCACACGACAGGCGCCTGTATATGGCAACTCATCATATGCGTAAAGCCTAACCACATACATGTCTGCTCCCAGTCGAGGGAGTGTCCTGCTAAACGACCACTGAAAAAGAAATTTTGTGCAAGTCGCGCGTCTCCATCAAAAGTCAAACCACCACGCACAGAATTTAAGCTAACCCGCACGCGGCTTGTCCCACCTGCCAATAACAACAAGGCCTTATCAGCATCAATCTGTAAATCTGTAAATTCTCCATGCCACTGAGCGTTCGCCCGAAAATTAGCACCATGGGTAGAAACGGGCCAATCTAACGTTGCATTTAAATTTGTGATCTTCTCAGGATAACGGCCAAAATTAGTGCGATATAAAATCACACCATCTTTGATAACGATACGACCAAACGGCTGATTAACCAAATGCGTCACATCAGGGCGATCAGGATCGCGCTCAATAAGTGTACGCAAATCTCGTACCATTTCGCCCAAAGATCCATGCGAACGTGAGAGGCTATCAAAAAAATCGGCAGCGGTCTGGATAGGCGCTTCAATGATAATCTTTGGATTAATAACCCGCGTTTGTGAAAAAGAAATGCCTCCCCATAAAATGTCGGGAAGCGATAGATCGACATCAATACGCTCAGCTTCCATAAAGGCCGCGCGCCCTTCTCCAAAAGGGGTAAGGCTTACACCCGATAAAGATGCCCGTGGGTAAGGGAGAAGCTGCAATTTCGGCGCCTCACGCAAAGCCACGTGATAGCCAGTCCAAAGGCTTAAATCCCGCGCCAAACGGAGCCGAATTGCTTCGGTAGAAACCACATAAGGCAAAGTCAAAACAAATGTAAACAGTGTTATGACCGCTAAAATAAAAAAGAATACTATATATTTAACCGTTTTTCTAAACACAGTTTTCTTTCATAAAAGCAAAAATCTAATCTATACCCCCCAAACCTTATCTCAGTTATCCATGCCTCTTGATCCATATCAAAAAGCGCATCTTTTTTTTAAGCTTTTTAACAAAATCAAAGCTCCTTGACCAGCGCTATTTCTGGCTGCCTGACATGAAGAATAATATAGTAAAGAACCCTTTCACTTTATCCCAATCATGTTATAATATGAAGTATTCTAACCATTGGCGGCTACCCTTTGCTGAAGCCCCCACCCAAAAGAGACACTCATGACATCACGCAAACTTTTTCTTTTGCCTGGCGATGGTATTGGCATAGAAATCATGGCTGAAATCCCGCCCTTTCTTCATTTCTTAAATCAAACCCTTGGTCTTAATTTTGAATGGGAAGAAGGCTTGGTTGGCGGCGCCGCTTATGATGCTTATGGCTGCCCCATCTCCGAAAACGATATAGCGCGCGCACACGCCGCTGATGCCGTATTGTTTGGGGCTGTAGGCGGCCCAAAATGGGCAGACCTACCCTATGAAAAACGCCCAGAATTAGGGCTATTGCGCCTACGGCAAGAGCTAAAGGTCTATGCTAACCTACGCCCTATCCTGTGCTACAAAGCGCTTGTTGACGCATCTTCCCTCAAACCAGAGCTGGTGGAAGGGCTAGATCTCTTAATCGTCCGAGAACTGACGGGCGGGGTTTATTTTAGTACCCCTAAAGAAATCATTGACTTAGGTTCAGGACAAAAACGAGCTATTGATACCCAAATCTATGAAACATATGAGATTGAACGAATTAGCTCCATTGCCTTTGAACTAGCGCGAAAAAGGCGCCATAAAGTCACGTCCATGGAAAAGCATAACGTTATGAAAACCGGACTTTTGTGGCGGCAAGTTGTTACCAAAATCCACCAAAATAGTTATCCAGATATAACACTTGAACACATGCTTGCTGATTCTGGTACTATGCAGCTTGTCCGGCAACCTAAGCAGTTTGATGTTATCGTCGCCGATAACCTGTTTGGCGATCTTCTTTCTGATATTGCCGCCATGCTCACTGGATCACTTGGTATGCTTCCCTCCGCTTCACTAGGGGCGATTAATCCACTTACCCAAAAGCGCAAAACTATGTATGAGCCCGTCCACGGCTCTGCTCCAGACATAGCTGGAAAAGGGCAAGCCAATCCCATTGCTATGATTGCTTCTCTCGCCATGTGCTTGCGCTATTCATTCCACCTTGATAAGGTAGCAGACCATCTAGAAAAGGCAATTGCTAGTGTTTTAGAAGATGGTCTACGCACTGTGGATTTGTACCGCGGCGCAGGTCAAACTGTTTCAACCTCCCAAATGGGGAAAGCGATCTTTAAGAAATTTCAAAAACTTTATAGTTAATAGCCCACTCACATAATCATAGCAGGAGTTTTATATGGCTTTTAAAGTAGCAGTCCTTGGTGCGACAGGCAATGTTGGACGCGAAATGCTCACCATTCTAGAAGAACGCGGTTTTCCCGCTACGGAAATCATCGCCTTAGCTTCCCGCCGTTCCTTAAATAGCGAAGTCGCTTATGGTGATAAAACTCTAAAAGTAAAAGCGCTTGATCATTATGATTTTTCCGATACTGATATCTGCCTTATGTCTGCAGGCGGCGGCATCGCCCAAGAATGGGCACCTAAAATCGCCGCACAGAATTGTATTGTTATTGATAATTCTTCTGCTTGGCGCTATGATGCCCGCGTGCCGCTTATCGTGCCCGAAGTCAATCCAGAAGCCATTGATGCTGTAAAAGAAAGCCGAATTATCGCTAATCCCAATTGCTCTACAGCCCAATTGGTAGTGGTGCTTCACCCCCTACACAAAATAGCAAAAATCAAACGGGTGATTGTTTCCACTTATCAATCGGTATCGGGGGCGGGCAAAGAAGGGATGGACGAATTGTTTGAGCAATCGCGCGCAGTCTTTGTATCCGACCCCATTTCCCATAAAAAATTCACAAAACGAATCGCTTTCAATGTTATCCCCCATATTGACGCTTTTATGGAAGATGGCTACACAAAAGAAGAGTGGAAAATGATGGCCGAGACAAAAAAAATGCTCGACCCTAAAATCAAACTCACCGCTACAGCTGTACGAGTTCCAGTGTTCATTGGCCATAGTGAAGCGGTTAATATAGAATTAGAAACCCCCTTAAGTGCCGAAGAAGCGCGCACTCTGTTGCGCGACGCCCCCGGCTGTCAAGTGGTTGATAAAAGAGAGGATGGCGGCTATATCACGCCCCATGAATGTGCTGGTGAAGACGATGCCTTTGTCAGTCGTATCCGTGAAGATTACACCGTTGAGAACGGGCTCAGCTTTTGGATCACCTGCGATAATTTGCGTAAAGGTGCCGCCCTTAATGCTGTTCAAATTGCAGAACTGCTGATTGCCCGCGGGCTTATAAAGCCTAAGACAGCGGCAGCCTAACCACCAAGCGTCATTCTGGTTCCTACAAAGAGCTATCGCGTTACTACAATGTAACGATGTTCATTGACATCGTAATCGCGGTCGGGCTGCTTGCTTGGAAAAAGCGGGTTATAAGCAGTTACGACTTTTACAGAAGGTGGGTTATCTGATGTGGCCTTTTGATAAATCACAGCAACATAGTCTTGCGAGCCTGTAGTTCTGTATGGTCTAATGAGTGCCGCTCTTTTTACCGTTTCTCGGCACTCTTTTCTACTGATCCCATTATTTTTCCTATCATAGCGTTTCCCGCAATGAGCAGAAGGCGAAAGAGCATAAGAGCGAACATCAACTACTGGGTGAGCGCTCAAAGCATGTACCTTAGCTTCTGAACGCTTTTCATGAAGATCCCGCTTGTGAAGCGACTCAGGCTTTACTTTAGACGCAAGGACAACTGGCTGGCGTGCAGACACAGCTACGTTACGCGTTGCCACTCCCTCAGGGAGTTTGGCAAAGGATAGCGCTGAACGGTTAGCAACCACACTAGTCTGCACCGCAGGCGTTACAGCTAAAGGCACCTGTGACCTAGCTATAGGTGCATTCTTATAAACCTTGGTCTTCGCCGTATCCGAAGTCTGCTCCTTCACTGGCGCGGATAAAGCAGGTGTTTTTGCTGGGATATCTAAATCGTTCTTAAGTTTCTCTTTGGCATCAATCACAGAAGGCGTTAGCTCTTTTCCTTCATTGCCAAATTTAGGCAAAATATTCTCTGGAACAAGTCCATTCACCACCGAGCGCGCTGTATCTTTCAGTGTCTGCTCTTTTGATAAGGTCGTAACTGCTCCCAGAGTCGCAGCAGAAAAGTTATCGCCCCGTACAAAGCCTATAGCTCCTCCCTTATATTCAATAGAACACCAACTTTTATCCGCAAAGCAGCCATTAATATGTACCCCTTCCCCCTTTGACAAAGTTGTAACCCTTGAAGCCTGTGTAACAGGACTGCTATAGACAGCCATGGGCTTTTCCACAGTCACTGCTGCGATAACGCCCGCAGGCAGTACAAAAACAGCGCCCATAAAAATAGCTTTTAATAAATAACTTCTTTTAAACATAATCTTCCTTCCAACGCTCGCGCCCAAAACTTGCATAGCTCTCGCCTTACATATGAGCTTTACTCCACTTTGGCTCTAAGCGCTGAAAGCCTGTTTGGTTCCTTCATAAATTTTAAAAAATTAAATATGAGGCATTATGGTAGGGCACCCAACAATAATAACCGGCATAGCCCCTATTCTGACAAAGCAAATAGAATAATTTTTTAAAATTTTGCCGATCTTTATATTAAAATTGCGTGTAAAAACACGAAAGTAGATTGTTCCCCCTTGGTTTTTACAAAAATATGAGACACACTAAAAATAAGGCAAAGCGCACTTGCGCCTGCTGAGGCTCTCTCCTTTGGCGTGGAACGCGCCATTAACTTGCATTGTTATTGTCTTAACACCGTCAATGAGTGGTTCAATGACTTCATAAAATAGGATAAAGCACTATGGTTTTTATAAAAATTAAGCACCTTCCCCTTTTAAGCTTTCTGTTATCTTTTAGCCTTTTCATAAGCTCGACCCCCATGGCCTATGCTGAGGATCCTATCAAAATCAAACTCGGAACCATGGAGGGCGAAGAAGCCGATATTTGGAAAGTCGCGGTTGAGCAAGCCAAGAAAGATGGTCTTGATATTGAAATTGTTACCTTTTCCGATTATGCTCTCCCTAATGAAGCACTTAATTCCGGTGACATAGATGCTAATGCTTTCCAGCATAAACCCTATCTAGATGCGCAGATAGAACAGCGAGGGTATAGATTAGCGATTGCCGGCCACACAATGCTCACCCCTATTGGGATTTATTCTCATAAAATCAAAAATATAAAAGATCTGCGCGATGGTTCTATAGTAGGCATTCCAAACGATCCATCTAACGGTGGGCGTGCTCTACGCCTTCTCTCTGACCTTGGTTTAGTTAAATTAAAAAATCCTGATGATGTCTTTGCTACTAAACTAGATATTATCGACAACCCTAAAAAGCTTCAAGTACGTGAACTTGATGCAGGGATTTTGGGGCAAGCTCTCAATGATTTTGATATAGCCATTATCAATACCAATTGGGCGCTCACTGTGGGCCTTGATCCAAATCAAGATGCTCTCCTCTTCGAAAAAGCCCGAAACAACCCCTACGATAATATTATCGTTGTACGCCAACAAGATGCAGATAAGCCTTGGGTTAAAAAGCTTGTCGCTGCCTATCAAAATGAAGTCGTACGCGCAAAAATCAAACAAGTCTTTGGCGCCTCTGCCCAAACATCCTGGTAAGCTTAATGCAAAAAACACCTATCCTATCTTTACAAAACATCAGCCGTAGTTTTTCAAAAACCGCGGCTGTTGATAACCTCTCCCTTAACGTATGGGCGGGGGAAATTTTAGGCATTATCGGCCGTAGCGGCGCTGGTAAGTCTACCCTTATCCGTTGTCTAAACGGCTTAGAAAAAATTGATTCTGGGCGCATTTTACTTGAAGGAATAGATGTCTCGCAATTAAGTGAAACTGGTTGGGCTCCCTACCGCCAACGCATCGGTATGATCTTCCAACATTTCAACCTTCTTGCCAATCAAAACCTACTTGATAACATCGCCCTCCCCCTCAAGCTCGCGGGTGTAAAAAAGCAAAAACGCCATGCCCGTGCGTATGAATTAATTGAACTCGTGGGTCTTTCAGGCAAGGAACACCATTATCCTGCTCAGCTTTCTGGCGGTCAAAAACAACGCGTTGGCATTGCTCGGGCCCTTTCCGCCAACCCTACTCTTTTGCTATCTGATGAAGCCACTTCTGCTCTTGATCCCGAAACAACTCAAGCAATCCTAGAGCTTTTAGCCGACATCAATAAACGGCTTAACCTTACCATTATTCTTATCACCCATGAGATGGAAGTGGTTCAAGCCATTGCAAATCGAGTACTGGTTCTCAACAAGGGTAAAATTATTGAAGAGGGGCCGGTAAAAGAAATTTTTGCCTCTCCGCAAGAAGAAACGACCATAGCTTTGCTACGGCTTGTCACTCCACAATTACCATCAGAATTTGCTCGTAAGCTTAAAAAAGAGGGTAATGAAGCGGTGGTTGAGCTGAATATTTCTGGTGCTATTGCCCGCTCGCCTTTTTTAAGCCTTTTAGAACAAGACACTGGTATAACTGCGCGCATTTTGCACGGCGGCATTGATACAGTTCAAGGAGAAACTATCGGCCGCCTCTTCTTAGGCCTTCCCGCCAATCAACCAGAAAATTTACAAAAGGCCGTTACATGGCTTACTGAAAAAGGTCGCTATTGCGAGGTATTGGGTTATGTATGATGTCATTTTAAGCGAACTCCCAAGAGCCGTTAGAGACACGTTCTTGATGACGGCCAGCGCCTCATTTTTAGCACTGATTTTAGGCTTGCCCATCGGCCTTCTGCTTTATGTTACTGGGCGCAAAAGCCTTTTCCCGTCTATTTTTATCAACCGATCAATAGGTGCGGTTGTTGATAGTTTGCGAGCCATCCCCTTTATCATCCTTGCATTTTATCTCCTACCAATCACGCGCTTTGTAGTAGGTACAGGAGTGGGGATCAAATCGGTAATCTTTATTCTTACTATTTCAGCCACCCCGTTTTACGCGCGCATGGCTGAATTGTCCTTTCGCAATGTTGACCATAACTTAGTAGATGCCATTCGTTCCATGGGAGCAAGTCGTTTGCAAATTGTCACCAATGTGCTTATCCCTGAAGCACGTACAAGTCTGATCACGGGCTTCACAGTTATGATAATCTCACTTATCAGCGCCACCTCTCTCGCAGGTTATCTCGGTGGCGGTGGTTTAGGAGATATGGCTATCCGGTATGGTTATCAACGCTATAACCCTGAGATCATGACAGCGGTCATCATTGTCTTGATCATCCTCAATGTAACTGTACAGTGGTGCGGGGATTGGTTCAGCCATAAATTAGATAAAAGCAAGCGCTAATCTGTTCCATGCCCGTTTTTTACGAAGAAACGAGCATGGATAATAATATTCAACATCTTAATAATACAAAGCTCTTGTATAAACTTTTGATTCATGGTCTTAATATAGATAAAATCCGTAATTTATATAGATATATGAGGGAGGGCTTTCTTCATGGGGAACACACATCTTGAACTTGACTCATATTGGATGCCCTTTACTGCCAATCGTCAATTTAAAAAAGCGCCGCGCTTATTAGCGAGCGCGGAGGGCGTGTATTACTCTGATATATCTGGCCATAAATTGATTGATGGTACCTCCGGTTTATGGTGTGTCAATGCTGGGCACGCACGAGCAGAAATCGCTCAAGCTGTAGGTGAACAGCTATTAAAGCTCGACTACGCCCCAAATTTTCAATTGAGCCACCCCATCGCCTATGAATTTGCCAATCGCCTTGTGGCTGCGGCACCTGGAGGGAAAGAAGCAAAGCTTAACCACGTATTCTTTACCAATTCCGGTTCTGAATCGGTCGATACGGCTTTGAAAATTGCCATTGCTTACCATCATGCGCGTGGTGAAACAGGCCGCCGTCATCTAATTGGGCGAGAAAAAGCCTACCACGGAGTAGGCTTTGGCGGCATTTCCGTAGGAGGACTTGTAAATAATCGACGCGTTTTCCCTCAATTGCCCGCAAGCCATTTACGCCATACGCTTAATATCGAAAAAAATGCCTTTAGTCGAGGGCTCCCCACCTATGGGATTGAATTGGCCGATGATCTTGAGCGTATCGTAGCATTAAATGGGGCCGAAACTATTGCGGCCGTCATCATTGAGCCCCTTGCGGGCTCGGCCGGGGTCATTTTACCACCCAAAGGTTATTTGCAAAAAATACGTACTCTGTGTGATCGTTACGGTATCCTACTCATTTTTGATGAGGTAATCACTGGTTTTGGACGCCTTGGAGCGCCCTTTGCTACGGATTATTTTGGGGTTTTCCCCGATATTGTCACCACCGCCAAGGGCTTGACCAACGGAGCCATACCTATGGGAGCCGTATTTGTGCACGAAACCATTTACCAAACCGTGTTACAGGGGCCTGAAAACCAAATCGAATTATTCCACGGCTACACCTATTCTGGTCATCCTGCCGCCTGCGCAGCAGGACTTGCCGCACTTAATATTTATCAACAAGAAAACCTCTTGACCCTATCTCAAGATCTACTTGATTATTGGCAAGATAGCGTCTTCAGCCTGAAAGACCTTTCTCCTATTATTGATATTCGCTGTCTAGGCCTTGTAGCAGCAATCGAATTTGCCCCGCGCCCCCAAGCTGCGAGCCAACGCGGCTATGAAGTTTTTTTAGATTGTTTTAACAACGGCGCCTTAGTCCGCCAAACTGGAGATGTGATTGCTCTCTCTCCGCCGCTTATTATTGAAAAAAATCACATCGATGCACTAATCACCCGCCTTAATGATGCCATAAAACGTCTTTCTTAAGCGATTGCACTGGGGGAAGTGAACTTGCCCCTAAAGCAGTCATCTAAACCGTTTAAATAAACGGATAAGAATAAAGAAAGGAAGCACTAGAGCTGCACCAAAAAGAATAGATTGAAAGATTTTGTAAAAAAAGCCAAGACCTATATGAAATAGGCTCTCTCCAAAAGCATAAAGACCTAGAAAGATATCTATAGGCGTAGCATTAACAGATACCATAATGACCCCTATGATAAACGATAAAAATAAAAGCTTAAAAATAAGGCGGATAGACCTACCTCCTTGGAAAGACCGTTTATATTTTGCCATTGAGATCCCGTTTTTTACCTTTAACGTAAGAAAAATGCACTCCCCCAGCTTCAAATGGGGAGCATCTATAAAAATAGTTAGATAGAAATCTAATCGACGGCAAGAGGGAAAGCTATAGAAATATCACCTCGCTACAAAAAGGGCGGCACAATAAAAATGGAAAAAAAACACCACATTTCAGTATCTAGAAATGATAGAGATTTGGAAAATAAATTGGTTGTTTTATAAAATATCTTGACAAGATGATAGTATAATTATATTTTTTATAGGTTACTGAATGGAGGGCATGTATTATGTTTGTAGGAATTCCATTAGCTTTTCTCTATTACATTATGCATGGTTACGGCTATCTGTAATGTATCCCAACTCAAAGATCTACGCAGAGGTGTTAATATGATTGCTTTATATGCTTTAATTACGATTAGTTTACTACCATCACTTTTGGGTCTGTAAATAAACGTCCAAAACCGACGAAGGATCAGTCTGAGCTCCTGTTTAGACTGATTTTTTGTATCTATTAATAGATGTAAAATTTCTTCAAATTATTGAAGGTATAAAAAAATTCTTATCGTAATTCTAGGCTTTATTATAATGTTGCCTTATATCGGCAAGGGTGATCTTTCCTATATATGCTCACCATATTATCAGATAAGAATGACTAATGCTTAATCTAAAGTCCAGTCTTTACCCTTGAAACTCAGGCGCAACTTACGTGCCTCTTAATTGTAGTAAATCATTCAAATACAGTTCGTAAAAGGTGCTTATTATTAGCATTTGTAGCTTATAAATTTGTTCCCTAAAATTACTGGAGTAATAATACAAGAAATTTTCTGAATATAGCTATAAAGGTTCAGCTTATCTTTGCCCTCCTACTAACTACTCATTGACCAAGAAGCGTTTCCATGGCCTTATAAAGGCTATGATCTAACTTGGATAAATGGCTGGATAAAATGAACAAAAATTTTTCTGCTTTGCGTAATAATGTGAATATGCTTGGTAAAATGCTGGGTGAGACCATTAAACAAGCCTTGGGTGATGCGGCTCTTGATCGAGTAGAAACCATACGCAAATTATCAAAGTCATCATGGATCGGCACCGACAACCACCGTGAAGAATTAGTAAAAACCTTACAGGGTTTAGCTGATGATGAATTATTACCCGTTGCCCGCGCCTTTAGTCAATTTTTAAATTTAGCCAATACAGCCGAACAATACCACACTATTTCCCCCCACAGTGAGGAAGCAGATCCTCTTACAATCATCAACCAAACTTTCCAGAAATTAAAAAATGCTTCCTTCTCTCCCGATGAAATAAAACAGGCAATTAATACTTTATCCTTAGAATTAGTGCTCACCGCTCATCCAACCGAAATCACCCGCCGTACCTTGATCCATAAAATGGTTGAAATGAATGCTTGCCTTAAACAATTAGATAATCCTATTCTAAGTAAGCAAGAGCATCAAATATTGTTTGATCGTCTCCGCCAATTGATCGCCCAAGCTTGGCATACCAATGAAATTCGTCAACAGCGCCCTAGCCCTCTAGATGAGGCAAAATGGGGCTTTGCCGTTGTCGAAAACAGCTTGTGGGAAGGGGTTCCCCGTTACCTGCGTACCCTCAACAAACAATTATATGATCACTTTCAATATACTCTTCCAATCGATTCTGCCCCCATACGCTTCATTACATGGATGGGGGGTGATCGCGATGGTAATCCCAGTGTCACTGCTGGTATCACCCGCCGCACTCTATTTTTAAGCCGCTGGAAGGCCATTGACCTTTTTTTACAGGATATTCAAACGCTTATTTCAGAACTATCTATGACAAACTGTAGCGATGCTTTGCAAGCCTTAGTGGGAGAGACAGGGCGGACAGAACCTTATCGTTTTATCTTAAAACAATTGCGCGAAAAGCTTCTCAGCACCCAAAGATGGCTTGAAGCTCAATTAATGGGTAAGGCGTTGCCTACCCCCGCCGATCTTATTGATGATAATGCCCAGATATGGGAGCCACTTCATGCTTGTTATCAATCACTTACTTCTTGCGGGATGGAGATCATTGCCCAAGGCTCTCTTCTGGATACCTTGCGGCGAGTAAAATGTTTTGGTGTCTTCCTCATGCGAATGGATATTCGCCAAGAAAGTAGCCGCCACACACAAGCCCTTTCAGAAATTACGCATTATTTAGGACTGGGCGATTATGATCATTGGTCAGAAGCGGAAAAGCAAGCATTTTTATTACGTGAATTAGACGCCAAGCGGCCGCTTTTACCTTACCGATGGGCGCCCAGCTCTGCCACAAGTGAAGTTTTGGATTGCTGTCGGATGATAGCGCAAGCTCCTGAAGGGGCGATCGCCACCTATATCATTTCTATGACTAAGGCCCCATCTGATGTTTTAGCTGTACAATTATTGCTCAAAGAAGCAGGGCTCGCCCGCCCTTTACCTATAGTACCGCTCTTTGAGACCTTAAACGACCTTAATAACGCTGAAAGCGTAATAAGCCAACTTTTCGCAATTGATTGGTACCGTAAAGCAACCAACGCTCAACAAATGGTAATGATTGGCTATTCTGATTCAGCCAAAGACGCGGGCGTAATGGCGGCCTCTTGGGCCCAATACCGCGCTCAAGAAGCGCTCATAAGCTTCTGTGAAAAAGCAAATATCCACCTCACTCTCTTTCATGGACGTGGCGGTTCTATCGGCCGTGGGGGAGCGCCCGCTTATGCTGCTTTGCTATCTCAGCCTCCTGGCAGTTTAAAAGGAGGGATTAGAGTAACAGAGCAAGGCGAAATGATACGCTTCAAATATGGACTACCAGAAATAACAATGCGTAGTTTGGCTCTTTATACCTGCGCAAGTCTTGAGGCAAATCTGTTGCCGCCTCCAGCGCCTAAGGAGCAATGGCGTGCTATTATGGATGAGTTATCAACGCTTTCTTGTGCCTTCTATCGGCGCTATGTTCAAGAGGATAAAAATTTTGCTCACTATTTTCGCGCAGCCACGCCTGAGCAAGAATTAAGTAAGCTAGCGCTTGGATCTCGACCCAGCAAACGTTGCTCTAATGGTGGTATTGAATCCTTACGTGCCATTCCTTGGATTTTTGCTTGGACTCAAAATCGCCTCATGTTACCCGCTTGGCTTGGGGCAGGCCACGCTTTAAAAAAGGTGATGGCCGCTGACAAACAAAAAATCCTCGAAACCATGATATGTGAATGGCCATTTTTTGCTACCCGACTAGCTATGTTAGAAATGGTTTTTTTCAAAGTTGATTTCTGGCTTGCAGAATATTACGATAAACGCCTAGTCTCACCTACCTTACAGCCACTAGGTCAAGAATTGCGTGCCGTTTTAAAAGAAGACATCCAAACCGTCCAAAGTCTTGCATCTACGAACTACCATATTACAGATTTTCCTTGGGTTTCAAAATCCATCCAATTACGCAATATTTATACCGACCCCCTCCATCTCTTACAGGTAGAACTACTCCACCGTGTCCGTAACCACCAAAAAGCTGGTCACGCACCCGCTGCCTATCTGGAGCAGGCTCTCATGGTCACCATCGCTGGTATCGCTGCTGGCATGCGCAACACGGGGTAAGGCTAATATAATCCCATGCTCTCAACCGCGAGAAAATAGAAAATTTGTGCCCCTAGCCCATCCATACCTTATCTCTACCTAATCATAAGTAAAATCACTCTTAGAAACTCATACGCTCGTCATAACAGCAACCATCCCCTTAAATAATCGAAAAACCATTCCTATTTAACGAGTTTTACTCTAGATACACGAAAACCATGAGTAATTTTATGACACATGATCTATTTTCTTTTGAGCCCCCGCCCTCTCCCAAATACCTTTCCTTAGCAGAAGGTGCCATTTTGTTGCGTGGCCGTGCAAAAGCGACCGCCACTGCTCTTATTAACACGATTACAACTATCAGCGAGGGCGCCCCCTTTCGCCATATGATAACCAATAATGGGTTCTCCATGTCCGTAGCAATGACCAATTGTGGCCAAAAAGGCTGGGTAAGCGATAAAAACGGATATCATTATACAAAAATTGACCCCATCACTGGCAAAGCTTGGCCCCCAATGCCAGATTATTTCTTCAACCTTGCCCAAGCTATGGCTTTAGAAGCGGGGTATCAAAATTTTTATCCCAATAGTTGCTTAATCAATCAATACAGACCAAAAAGCCGCCTATCCCTCCACCAAGATAAAGATGAAGGCGATACGTCTCAGCCCATAGTCTCTATTTCGCTTGGCCTGCCTGCTCTCTTTCAATTTGGCGGCCCCACACGCAAGAGTCCCTACAGATCCTATTGCCTTCACCATGGTGATGTCGTGGTTTGGGGTGGTTCTTCGCGCCTTTTCTTCCATGGAATACGCCCCCTACAAGACGGTCTTCACCCTCTGCTCGGAGCCCAACGCTTAAACCTAACATTTCGCTTTGTTTCTTAGGTTCCATGACTACTTATCAATGAATGGTCAAAACTAAACTCTATACCACTTCTTGACAATTTATCCAATCTCCCGGCCTTACCTCGCCTGTTTGGTAGAAATGGCGAATCCATTTCACATAAGCAGCAAAATCTTTATTTTCTTCCACCAGCCGGTTGACGGTATTCCAATCAACAGCGTCACGCTCTTTGGCTGGAATGATGATCTGACTATCACAGGGCATATCAACGTTAAGTTGGATAAGCCCGATCCCATGAAGCGCTGAAAGAATACGCAATTCTTTCAGCGTGTCAGTCCCATTAATCTGAGCCGCAACAAAATAGCCAAAATTAGCCCAAGAAGAATTACTTACCGTTTGAAAAAAAGCTTCGCGCACGTTCGAACGATTTATCAAAACCTTTACCTCAAACGACCAAAGCTTGGTTTTTTTATCGCCATATTGTTGCACACAGTGCTTTACCTCACCTTGCCACTCAGCGCTCAACTCTTCCAATCCAACAAGATCAGGATACAGCCATTTATTTCCCCCAGGTCCGTGCATATTACGCGAACGTTTTTCATCAATACGCTTGCTATAAATCCTTAACTCCGACCATAAAAATTGAGCCAATGGTTCATAAAGTGCATGTTCGCGATAAGATTGGGAGACAAGAGCAGAAGTAGAAGACGGAAGCCGCGTTTCTGCTTCCATAACTTCTGCTTGATCTGTTTCTTGGCTATAATAATAAAGCCTTGGGCGCCCTTCAGTCACCCTAACCGCAGGATAGCGCTTTTGTAACAGAAGCCTCCGTGCAGCAATCTCACGGCTAATCTGGTGGATCACACTAGCATCCGTATTTAAAGGAATAACCTTCGCTTTAGAGCGCTTTTGTTTATTGCGGCATTCCTGAGGATAAGTATCAAAAATCCATTGGGCGATAGCGGCACCAGAAAATTTTTCTCCCGAGCGCTTTTCTAAAAAAGCCGCGATTTTAGGCAATAAATTCATTAACCCTCACCCTATATTATAAATACACTAGAAGCATAAAATCATAAATCATAGCGTAAAACAATATAGGCAAGCAACAACCATACGGCTACTATAAACGTTTAAACATTTTTCAAATTGGCCTTGTGCTCCACCACCAATGCTTTTGGATCCGTCTCATGCAATATCTGACTCGTTACCATCCCAGCTGTCATAGATCCACTCACATTCAATGCGGTACGACCCATATCAATCAGCGGCTCAATTGAAACTAAAAAGGCTACTAACGTAACAGGAAACCCCATAAGCGGAAGAACGATCAAAGCAGCAAAGGTCGCGCCACCACCTACCCCCGCCACGCCGATTGAACTTAAAGTTACCACACCCAAAAGGCTTAACAACCACAAAGGATCTAAAGGATAAATACCAAAACTTGGTGCAATCATCGTCGCTAACATAGCAGGATAAAGACCCGCGCAGCCATTTTGTCCAATGGTGGCGCCGAAGGAAGCCGCAAAGGAAGCAATAGATACAGGCACGCCCAACCTTTGAGTTTGAACTTCAATGCTTAAAGGGATAGTTGCTGCACTTGAACGACTAGTAAAAGCGAACAATAAAACGGGCAAAACCTTTTCAAAAAAACGCCTCGGATTCACACCGCTTGCCAATAAAATGCCACCATGCACTAAAAACATCACGGCCATAGCAAAATAAGAGGCTAAAATAAAAGTACCTAGCTTTAAAAGCTCACCCGCATTTGATGTTGCGGTAACTTGTGTAATCAAAGCAAAAACCCCATAGGGCGTAAAACCTATGATCAAACGTACCAATCGCATAACAAGGGATTGCAAAATATCTACAGCGGCTATAACTTTTTTCCCTGTCTCAGGATCATCCTTTACCAAACGTAGAGTAGCAACCCCCAAAAGGGCCGCAAAAATTGCCACGTTAATTACCGCGGTAGGCTGCGACCCTGTTAAAGATGCAAAGGGGTTTTGGGGAATAAATGATAAAATAAATTGCGGGACAGTCAATTGGGCAAGACTCGGCAAATAGTGGCTTTCTAGCGCCCCCAAACGAGCCGTTTCTGCTGCACCCAGAACCAATCCATCAGCTCGCAACCCAAAGAGCATCACCGCGATAACCCCTAGAAAAGCAGCGATAAAGGTAGTGACCAAAAGGGTTCCAATTGTTAAGACACTGATCTTCCCTAAAGAAGCTACAGAATAAAGCCGCGCTACAGCCGAAAGAATTGCCGTGAATAGCAAAGGCATAATCACCATTTGTAGCAGCGCAATGTAGCCACGCCCCACAATGTTAAACCACTCTAAACTTTGCACTAAAACTGTATGGCCACGCCCATAAATCCCTTGCAAGGCAAAGCCGAAAACAATCCCTAGAACAAGGCCAAATAGAACGCGCTGTGCTAAGCTCCAGTGCTTTGGAACGCACCAGTATAGAATAGCCAACAGGATAACAAAAATAAAGAGGGTGATAAAAAAGCTCCACCCCATGAACCATCTCCTCATAAAAGTGTTTATTAAACGTCAAAAAACCCATTATAGAAGAAATAGCAACGGAGCAAAGACCACAGAAACACAGAAAAAGGCATAATAATAGAAATAATTTCTAAAAATTACGCGATTTATATAAAAAAATGCATAATTTTTTAAAATATTCCATCTATATAGAAAATCTATCAACGAGGAGAGCTCAGATCTTTTCTTCTACATTTATGCTAGACAATAGGTTATGGATAGGCTCCGCTATCTTATGGTGCATGTCTGGGCGGGCCAAAGCAAAGGCTACATTCGCTTCAATAAAGCCAGCTTTCGAGCCACAATCAAAAGTCCTCCCTTCGAAGGCATAGCCATAAAAGGCCTGTTGATCCGCCAAGCGCAACATAGCATCGGTGAGTTGAATTTCATTACCCGCCCCCATTTGCTGGGTAGCAAGGATGTCAAAAATTTCTGACTGCAGTATATAGCGGCCGTTAATATAAAAATTGGAAGGTGCAGTGCCTAAAGCTGGCTTTTCCACCATTTGAGTAATATGAAACCCATGAGCAATAGGTGCTCCTTGGCCAACGATCCCGTATTTATGGGCGTCTTCTGGATCGCATTCTTGCACCGCTACCACGTTGCCCCCCCCAGTTTCGTTGTAAAGACGCACCATTTCTGATAAACAACCATGGCGCGATTGCATCACCATATCAGGCAATAAAAGTGCAAAAGGCTCTTCCCCCACCAATTCACGCGCGCACCATACTGCATGGCCAAGACCCAAAGGCTGCTGCTGACGCGTAAAAGACGTACTGCCTGGTGTGGGTTGCAGATCTTGCAAATAAGCAAGCTGAGCATCTTTTCCACGCTCAGATAGATTATTATAAAGCTCAACCTGGGCATCAAAATAATCTTCAATCACAGCTTTGTTGCGACCAGTCACAAAAATAAAATGCTCAATCCCCGCCTCCAAAGCCTCATCCACAACATATTGAATTACCGGCTTATCAACAATAGGCAGCATTTCCTTAGGAATCGTCTTGGTTGCAGGCAAAAAACGGGTTCCAAGTCCCGCAACGGGGAAAACAGCTTTGCGGATTTTACGCACAGGGCCACTCCTTAATACTATTAATTTTTTAAATATGTAATCTTAGCAAACGCTTTGTCAAAAAATCAGCCTAGCTTTTTCGCTTAAAAATTGAAATAGTAAGAAGATTAGAATTTTCCAAACAAGCAAGAATTAAGCCAAAATCTTCAGATAACGCCACTGAGGTTAACCACAAAAAAGATTTATCCTCAATAAACCTCAAAAATTTTGGATGATTTTCATGACCCAAGCAACGCAGAACCATCATCTCTCTTTCCTAAACACGCGCAGGCATTTTCTAGCAAGCGCAGGAGCCTTACTTACCATCTCTCTTGCAGCAAAAATTGCCTTAGCCAGCAAAATGCCAATCGCCGAGAATGAAGATTTTTCCCGCTGGCTCATACAGTTCTCAAAAAAAGCTAGGGCAGCTGGCATCACCCAAAAAACCTTGAACCAAGCCTTTGCAAACATCCAAAGCCCCAACGTACTGGTTCTGCAAAAGGCGAGCGTCCAACCCGAGTTTACAGGCCCCGCTTGGCGCTATTTTGACGTACGAATCAACGATTACGCCACCGCAAAAGGCCAGGAGCTCAGCCAAATATGGGATCCTTGGCTTAAAAAGATTGAACAAAAGTTTAGCGTTGATCGTCACATTCTATTAGCCATATGGTCCATGGAAACCAGCTATGGCGAAGCAATGAAGCGCCATGATATTATGATAGATACTATAAGCGCTCTTGCTACCCTTGCTTATGCCGATCCAAAGCGCCGCAATTTTGGGCAAACACAATTATTGGCAGCCCTTAAAATTTTACAAAATGGAGCTATTGATCGTTCTCATCTCACTGGATCCTGGGCTGGTGCTATGGGGCACACACAGTTCATCCCCACCACTTATTTAGCTTATGGCGTGGATATGGATGGCGATGGGCGATGCAATATTTGGTCCTCTATCCCCGACGCTCTAGCAAGTAGCGCCAATTTATTAAAACAAAATCGTTGGCAAAGTGGGCACCCTTGGTTTTATGAAATCATATCACAAGGCCAGCTTCCAGCCCAAGGCACAACAAAAAACTTGAGAGAATGGCAAGAGCTTGGCTTTCAGCCAGCTGATAGCGAGCATTTTGCCTTCCCAGAAGATGCTGCAACGCTCCTCATCCCCGATGGAGCGGAAGGGCCTTTATTCTTAGTTTGCAATAATTTTTATAGCCTAAAACGCTACAATAACTCGGATCGATATGCTCTTGCTGTTGGAATTTTAGCCAACAAAATAGCTGGAAAGCAAGGGATTGTTCGTGACTGGCAACGGCCTTTGACAAGCCTCTCCAAAGAAGAAAAAAAAGAATTGCAAAGCCGTTTGGCACAAGCAGGCTATTATCAAGGTGAAATTGACGGAAAAATCGGTAATGGCTCTATCCAAGCCATCAAAGTCTTTCAAAAAGCCCAAGATCTGCTTCCGGACGGCTATCCAAGCAAACAGGTACTTGAGAGATTGCGCCAAACTCAATAAAATTTAGGAGATGCGCGCTCCTCATCTATGGAATCAAGCATATCTTCAGAAAGACCAAAATGGTGGCCAATCTCATGAACCAAAATATGAGCTATGATATCGCCCAAAGTTTCTTCATTTTCGCTCCAGTAATCTAAAATTGGCCGCCGAAACAAGATAAGTAAATTGTTCTTCGTCTCTGGTATCATAGAAAAGCGCGACCCAAGACCCTTACCCTCAAACAAACCCAAAAGCTCAAAGGGCGATTCTAAGCCCATATCATCCATAATTGGCTCACTTGGGAAATCGACAATACGAATCGTCAAATCTCGGCAAAGATTCTGAAATTGAACGGGCAATTGAGAAAAACTTTCATAAACTAACGATTCAAGCTCATCCAAACTAGGGGCAAAACGGAATGCCCAATCACCGCTGCGATTTAATCGCGCCATATATTCACCTATGATTATGGTTTAACCCCAGCCTATCAACCCAAGTTCAAGTAAAATCAGGACTGAAACATAAATCTCAACGGATTAGACCCGAGAACCCTGTTAGCAATTTTTTACAAACAGCATTAGATTGTTTTGCCTAGCTAAATTCACATCGTCAAGCCTATTTAAGAAACAATCGCTGCAAAGTGGCAAGTAATAGCCTTTCCTTGCCACTTGCATGAATTATTAGGTAACACTTTCTAAATACGATGCACCCAAAAGACCGCCCTCCACGCCGCCTTACAATCCTCTACTTTGAATCATCGCTGCCGGTGAAGGCATACGACCTCGGAAGGCACTATAAAGCTCTTGTGCGTCGCGGCTGCCGCCAGCGCCATAAATATAGGTTTCTAAACGCTGAGCAACCTCAGAATTAAATACATCTCCTGTCTCTTGAAAAGCTTTAAAAGCATCGGCCTCCAAAACCTCCGCCCACATATAGACATAGTAGCCAGCTGCATAGCCATCATCACTAAAGAGGTGAGAAAAATGCGAAGCGCGGTGATAAAGCTCTAGGGTCGCAGGACTCCCGAGCCCTTGCAAAATTTCACGCTCCGTATCCAGAATATTATCTATCTTCTCCCTTTGATGCAGAGCCATATCTAATAGAGCTGAGCCAAGATATTGCAATGAATCCCGCCCTGCACTGAATTTTTTGGCCTCAACTAGCGCGTCTCGCAAAACAGAAGGCATCGGATCGCCCGTTTCATAATGCGTAGCATAAACCTCCAAAACTTCTGGTGTTTTTAGCCAATTTTCATAAAGTTGCGAAGGCAACTCAACGAAATCACGCACCACTTCAGGACCAGAGATAGACGGCCAAGTAACATTTGAAAGCAATCCATGCAAAGCATGACCAAATTCATGAAAAAGCGTGGTTGCATCATCAAAGGATAAAAGCGCTGGCCCACCAGCGGCTGGTTTAGCAAAATTACAAATATTATAAACAATAGGGCGCGCCCCACCCGCAAGCTTATGCTGCGTCTGCAAAACATTCATCCATGCCCCTTGGCGTTTAGAAGGACGCGCGAAATAGTCACCAATAAAATGCCCGCAAAGGCTACCATCAGCTCTTTTCACGACCCATAAACGCGCATCCTGATGCCAAAGCGGAGCGGCGGGAACTTCTTCGAAAGATAAGCCAAATAATTTATTGGCTGTAGAAAAAGCTGCTGCTATGATTTGATCTAGCGAGAGATAGGTTTTTACCACATTGCTATCAAGCGCAAAGCGTTTCACACGTAATTTCTCACTGTAATAAGGCCAGTCCCAAAGCGCGAGAGGCTCGTTCACACCTTCTGCCCGCATAAATTCCTGCAGTTGCATCGCTTCTTCTTGGAATTTGGTTTGAGCGCGCTCCCAGATCGGCATCAAAAGATTATAGACGGCCTCTGGGGTCTTAGCCATATTTTCCGCCACGGAGAAAGCAGCATAATTTTCATATCCCAACAAACGCGCACGTTTATGACGCAAAGACAAGATCTCATTAATAAGAGCGCAATTATCATATTCATCGCCGTTAGCACCACGCTTTTGCCAAGCTTTCAAAACTATCTCGCGCGCTAGACGGCTATGAGCAAAAGACATAAAGGGCGCCACCATTGAGCGCTCAAGCCGCAGCGCATAATGCTCGTTTTTTCCTTCTGTCTGTGCTAGAGTCCGCATGCTGTGAACAAGGTCATCCGGCAAGCCTTCCAGAGCTTCTTTCTTAAACCATAAAAGATTTTTTGCCGCTTCTTTAACAAGATTTTCAGAAAAGCGTGTGTGCAAAGACGTCAATCGCTCTTGGATTGCAGCTAAGCTCTCTTTATCTTGCGGCGATAATTGCGCCCCGTTGCGAATAAAGCTTTTATGCATATTATGCAAAAGGTGGGCGGTTTCTTCATCTATGCCCGCCTCTGAAACCACTTTATAGAGCTTTTCAACCTTGGTGAAAAGCCGCGGATCCATCATCACTTTAGAACTATAGCGTGATAATTTAGGCATGAAGGCGGCTTTGATTTCTGCTAATTTATCATTAGTATGCGCACCCACACAGGCCCAAAACGCTAATAAAGGCTTTTCTAAAGCTACATTGATCACCTCAAAAGGTAAAAGAAAATTTTCAACTGTAGGTTCCTCATGGCTTGCGGCCAGCGCTTCCATCGCCGCCTCTGCCTTGTCTAAGGCCGCATCCAAAATAAATTGATAATCTTCATCACTTATTTTTGTAAAATCAGGCAAGCCAGCCGCCGCGTGCCATTCTGGTAGGCATGTAGCAATCATATGATCCATAGTTCCCTCGTGTCATCTCAATATCGTAAATGCTCTACCATAACCCAATGCACCCCCCTTGAACAGATACAATTGCTTGCAAGCTAAAAGAAGAACTACATATAATCATGAAACATGCTGGGTACTTCATAGTTTATAATCAACGTTATAAAAAACAAATATAACATTAATTTAAGGCTTGACTTTTCTAAACAAATGATACCATGACCTCTCAATAAGCCGCGCTGCCCCTTCATATTTGCTCCTTTAAAACTGAGAAAAGGAACCATATCATGGCTGGAACCCAAATTTCATTCGAGACCAAAAAGCTAGCTGCTGAGGCGCTTGCCGAACGTTTGAGCAGTTTGCATTTTGCTGACTCGATTGATATCATTAATAGTATAAGCTTCGAAGAGCGAATAAACCTCTTTCATATTCTCCGGCTAGACTATGCAGTTGAGCTTTTTGATAAACAAGAACTCTTCCAACGCGCGGAAATTCTAGGGCTATTACCCATTGAACGAGCGGTTGAAATCCTAGATGGTATGTCCGCCGATGAAGCAGTAGATGTTTTCCAAGAACTCAGTGAAGAAGTACGAACACGGCTTTTCGCTTTACTCAAGCCGCTTACCCGTGCTGAATTAAAAAAGCTCAGTAGTTATCCTGACCATACCGCAGGCGCTTTAATGACCACTGAATTCATCGCTGTACCAGCCAATTGGACGGTAGGAGAAACCCTTAACCATATTCGCAAGGTTGAACGCACACGAGAGACAGTTTATGCAAGCTATGTAATCGACCCTAAAAATAGCACCTTGCTTCGGGCGGTAACTTTACGCAATCTGATTTTGGCAGACCTAAACGATAGCGTATTACAAGCAGCAAAGACCAGCGAACCCATTACCATTTCTCCCCTAACAGATCAAAAAGAAGTGGCGCGTTTGTTTCGCCGCCACGATCTTTTATCGGTTCCAGTTGTCGATGACCGCCACCACGTTATAGGCATTGTCACAGTGGATGATGTCCTCGACTCTATGGCCGAAGAAATGAACGAAGACACTTATCGCTTCGGGGGTATGGAAGCGCCTGACCGCCCCTATACGCAAATCGGCTTTTTTGATATGATCAGAAAACGCGGTGTTTGGTTGGCGATCTTATTTATTAGTGAAATGCTCACTGCGAGCGCCATGCAATATTATGAAAATGAACTAGAAAAAGCCATTGTCCTAACGCTTTTCATTCCCCTTATCATGAGCTCAGGCGGGAATTCCGGCTCACAAGCCACCTCACTTATCATTCGAGCCTTAGCGTTACGCGAACTAAAACTAAAAGACTGGTGGCGGGTCGCTCTGCGAGAACTCCCTACTAGCGCTGCCCTTGGGGCCATGCTTGGAATAATCGGTATAGTTCGGATCATCGCTTGGCAAAAATTGGGGATTTATGACTATGGAGAGCACTGGTTTTTGATCGGCCTCACCATTTGTTGCACGCTTATTGGCATCGTAGTTTTTGGCTCCCTTGCTGGCTCTATGTTACCTTTTATCCTCAAATCTTTGGGTTTTGATCCCGCCAGTGCATCAGCACCCTTTGTCGCCACACTGGTTGATGTAACAGGAATTGTTATCTATTTTTCCGTGGCCGCCCTCATCCTTTCCGGCACCTTATTATAGATTGCAAAGGTTCGTATTACCACAAAAAGGGGGCATCTTAAGACCACCCCCTTTCTTTTTGGTTCTTTCATATGACCTCACCCCTTTTAAAAGCCTAAAAAAGCCTGTAAAAGAAAACTAAGAAACGAGATAGGACTCCCTATCTTTGATGAAATTCCAGCTATGAAAAGAAAAATCTATGCAATTGCGCAATATTGCCATCATTGCCCACGTTGACCATGGCAAAACCACCCTCGTTGATGGACTGCTCAAACAATCCGGTAACTTTCGTGATAACCAACGCACAAGCGAAAGGATGATGGATTCCAACGATATCGAGAAAGAGCGCGGTATCACCATTCTGGCCAAAGCCACATCAGTAGTTTGGAAAGACACGCGTATTAACATTGTTGACACCCCAGGGCACGCCGATTTTGGTGGTGAAGTTGAACGCATTTTAAGTATGGTGGACGGTGCTATTGTTTTGGTCGATGCCGCTGAAGGCCCCATGCCACAAACCAAATTTGTAGTGAGTAAAGCCTTAAAAGTAGGTTTACGCCCCATTGTCGCTATCAATAAAATTGATCGCCCTGACGCCCGTGCTGATGAAGTGATCAATGAAGTATTTGATCTTTTTGCCGCCCTTGATGCCAATGATGCGCAATTGGACTTTCCCATTCTCTACGGCTCAGGGCGTGATGGCTGGATGGCAGAAAGCCCCGATGGCCCGAAAGAAAACGGCCTTGCCCCTCTATTCGACCTTGTAACGCGCCATGTACCCGCGCCTCAAATGGCTGAAGGTCCCTTCCGGATGATCGGGACTATTTTAGAAGCAGACCCCTTTCTTGGCCGAATCATCACTGGGCGCATCCACTCGGGTCTTGTCAAACCCAATCAAACTATTAAAGTCTTGGGGCAAGATGGAAAAATATTAGAAACAGGGCGTGTCTCAAAGATCTTAGCCTTTCGCGGACTTGAGCGCCAAGCTGTAGAAGAAGGTGTAGCAGGCGATATCATTGCCATTGCAGGCTTACAAAAAGGTACCGTCGCTGATACTTTCTGTGACCCATCAGTTGTTGAGCCCTTAGCCGCCCAGCCCATTGACCCACCAACCGTTACAATGAGCTTTTTAGTCAATGATAGCCCGCTCGCAGGAACCGAGGGTGATAAGGTCACAAGCCGCGTCATTCGCGACCGCTTATTGAAAGAAGCTGAAGGGAATGTTGCTCTCAAAATTGAAGAATCCGCTGACAAAGACTCTTTCTATGTCTCTGGACGCGGAGAGTTACAATTAGCTGTTCTGATTGAAAATATGCGTCGTGAAGGCTTTGAATTAAGTGTTTCGAGGCCACGTGTTGTCATGCATAAGGATGAAAATGACAATTTGCTTGAACCTATCGAAGAGGTTGTAATAGACGTTGACGAAGAATATTCAGGCACAGTGGTGCAAAAAATGTCTGAACGTAAGGGCGAAATGGTCGAATTACGCCCCTCTGGTGGCAATCGTGTACGTTTGGTTTTTTATGCTCCCACCCGCGGCCTTATCGGCTATCAATCCGAATTATTAACTGACACACGCGGAACAGCCATTATGAACCGGCTATTCCATGCCTATGAACCTTATAAAGGCGAGATTGCAGGCCGTGTTAATGGCGTATTGATCTCTAACGACAATGGCGAAGCGGTGGCTTATGCCTTGTTTAATCTTGAAGATCGAGGCCCTATGGTAATTGATGCTGGTGTCAAAGTTTATCAAGGAATGATTATCGGCATCCACTCACGTGATAACGACCTTGAGGTTAATGTGCTCAAGGGTAAAAAACTCACCAATATTCGAGCAGCCGGGAAAGATGAAGCCGTCAAGCTTACCCCACCAATCAAAATGACCCTAGAACGCGCCCTTTCATGGATTCAAGACGATGAACTCGTTGAGGTCACACCCAAAAATATTCGCCTGCGCAAACTCTACCTCGACCCCAATGAACGCAAGCGTTTTGGAAAATCCCGTGGAGCGGGTATTATTTAGAGTGTTATGATCACCAACCGTTTTTGAAAGGATAGCAAATGAATATTGATGCAATAGAAATTGGCAACAACCCACCAGAAGATGTCAACGTTGTGATTGAAGTATCCATCGGTGGTGAACCCATAAAATATGAAATGGATAAAAAATCGGGTGCCCTCTTCGTTGATCGTTTTCTGCATACCCCTATGGTCTATCCTGGCAATTATGGCTTTGTCCCAGGCACTTTATCGGAAGATGGTGACCCTATTGACGTACTAGTATGCAATACGCGTCCGCTCTTGCCAGGATCTGTAATTAATGTACGGCCAATTGGGGCTTTGATCATGGAAGATGATGGTGGTCAAGATGAAAAGATCATAGCGGTGCCGAGCCCAAAAATGACTCAACGTTATGTCAACATCCACGATTACACAGAACTGCCTGAAATTACGCGCAAACAGATCGAGCATTTCTTTGAACATTACAAAGACTTAGAGCCTGGAAAATGGGTAAAGATTGATGGCTGGCGAGATGAAGATTTTGCCCGGGAGTTGATTAAACAAGCCATTCAGCGGGCCAAAAAAGCTTAAATCCTTGCCCTAAAACCCGCAAGAAATAAAATATAGCCATGCCGTTATTAACTGGCATGGCTATATTTTTAGACTAATACCCAACCGCCTTCCATGAGTCTCAATAATCTCTATTTAGCTAGTAAAGAAAGGCGGTTTAATAAAACTTCATCCCATTCTGTAAGCCTTACTTGCTTATAACGCGCAGTAGCGCCGCTCACAAGAGTCAATGTGGTTATCGGCAGTTTCCATTGTTTAGAAAGCAATTGTAAAAGCGCCTTATTAGCCTTACCATCTTCAGCCACTGCTCGTACCCTCGCTATAAGATAGGCTTTACCCTCAGTGCCGTAAGCCACACCACCAAGGCCGTTTTGTGACGCTTTGGGGGTTAACCTAATGCAAATGATTAATTGCTCCCCGTTGATGCGATAGAAGTTAGGCTTCAAAAATAAAACCCCGCATAAATACGCCACATAAAAATACGCAAGATATGGATAATAAAAAACGCCACCATTGGTGAAATATCAATTGGCCCTAGATCAGGCAATATCCGCCGTATCGGCATCAAAATAGGTTCACAGGCTTGGTAGAGGAAACGGCCGATCAATCGAACAATTTTGTTATACGGATTTATAATCTGAAAGCTATACAACCAAGAAAATACCACATTGGCGATTAAAATAATGACATAAAGGTTTAAAACCGTATCAACACCAGAAAGGAGCGCGTAAATCATTCAATCCTCATTCCCCCCTAATAAATCCATTTATTTTACGATAAAACATTCCATTCATCGCTCGCCTATAAGCGGCCAATCAATAGATGACACACCTATGAAAATCACCATAAGCGGCTTTCATATAAAGGTTACCTCAGTAATATGTCCAGTCTTAAATAGATAGATAGGGGGGCTGCAATAAAGGCTTTGCCCAGAAGGGATAAGATAAAAAGCCTTATACGCGTTTTTTACAAGCAAAGGCGAAGTAGCGATTACAGCCTTCAATGATCTTCATTAAGCTGATCAACCGAACCCGCATTATAGAGCCATAAATAAAACTTTTTATGCCCTAAAAAACGCACATCCACCAGCGCAGATGTGCGTTGATAATTTAAAACAAAATCATTTTTGCAAAGCGCTCAAACGGTTCAGTGCATTGCTAAAGCCATTCAATTGTACAAACATATTATCAATGGTTGGCTCTCCATTAGCTGCAGAGGTCACAAAAAGTTTCAAGCGCTTACCAGCGCGCAATGCTGCAACGGTAGTTTTGTCAAAAGCCACAGGGACAATACAACCACCAGGCACACAAGTACGAACGCTACTATTGATCACGCTGTTTCCATCATCCACCTGAAAGCGTACAGGCTTGGTGACCAAAACCCCGAAAGGCACAACCAAAACCCCTGAAAGATCCCCTGCTGCATTAGCAGAAATTTCCATTGTCACAACAGGCTGATTTTGCGCATTCATTTCTTGGCGTACCATAGAACAATGCTTCTTGCCCTCACGAACACCGCAAGTCACTGTCCATAGGCCATAAGATTCAGAAAGTGAAGAAGCCCCATTTGGCAAGCTTTCATTTACAGCAGAAGCAGTTTCTTTTGCCGTTTGAGCCACAACAGGAGAAACTATAGACATAGTTGCGGCAACTGTAAATAAAGTGAATAATTTTTTCATTTTATATCCTTATTGGCTTAGTATTCTATCGAAATCTCTATAACAGAGAATTATAGTAAATGCAAAGGATCTATAAACATAAGCGTAATATACTTAAAGACCTGAAAACTCATTCACTAATCTTTCATAAACGCGGCGTTTAAATGGCACCACCATTGTAGCTAAATCTTGCAAATTCATCCATCGCCACTGGTCAAATTCTGCTTCATGGCCTGAAATAGGGGCTATAGAAATCTCACTCTCTTCTCCTACAAATCCAAAGGCAAACCATTTCTGCTTTTGTCCTTGATACGCACAAGTACGTGGACTCGTGCGAGCCTCATCAGGGAAGTCATAAAATAACCAATCTTCCACCTCTCGCATATGTACCACCGACACGATTCCTGTTTCTTCATATAGTTCACGTTTTGCCGCTTGGAAGGGGGTCTCGCCCACATCAATGCCACCCTGTGGCATTTGCCACAAAGAAGATAATGGTAAAACCGCTCCACCTCTAGGAAGAACGCGCCGCCCCGCCCAAACATGGCCATCCTTATTAAAAACAACAATCCCTACGCAAGGACGGTAGGGAAGGTTATGTTTTTCTCGTTCTTGATGCATATGATGCTTCTCACTTTGGCCCAAAGAATACACCCCATTCCATCTATTTTTTTACCACTTTTCCAGTTAAAGGTTGCGGCGCATGTGCAGGAAAGGCTGGATTTTTAGCCTCTCCATGCAAAAGAGCATAGGCCATTTTTAATTGTACATCTTCCTTTTCATCGCGGGGCACATAATCAGACGAACCAGAGCCTTGGTGATCCTCACGAGCCCCTTTTATATGCCCCCGCAAATCGGACTCGCCCCTTTTGGTATCATAATCTGCATATTCTTGAGGTAAGGGTTGCTTCACAACGATATCGGGATGAATACCGGTACCTTGGATAGATACCCCCGCAGGGGTATAATAAAGCGCTGTCGTCAAGCGCAAAGCCCCATTATCACCAAGTGGAATCACACTCTGCACAGACCCTTTGCCAAAAGAGCGTGTACCAACAATAGTCGCCCGATGCTGATCTTGTAAAGCACCCGCTACAATTTCTGAAGCGCTTGCAGAACCGCCATTAATCAGCACAATAAGCGGCTTACCGCCCGTGCTATCACCAAGTTTAGCGCTAAACCGCAAAGCGTTTTTCTTATCCCGTCCGCGCGTAGAAACCACTTCGCCGCCATCTAAAAATAAATCCACGACCCCAACGCTTTGATCTAATAGGCCGCCAGGGTTATTGCGCAAATCCAAAACATAGCCTTTCAACTTATCTGCGGGGATCTTAGACTGGATATCCTTAATTGCCGCGCGCAAATCCTTAACAGTATGCTCAGAAAAATTGATTGCTCGCAAATAACCAATATCACTCTCTAAACGGTACTCTATCACCTTTGCTGAAACTAAGGCGCGTTTTAAAGTCACATCAAACGGCTCCTTCACATCGGGACGCTTAATAGTAAGAACGAGTTCACTCCCCGCTTGGCCGCGAATCTTACTCACTGCTTGGTATTGGCTCTGGCCTTTCACTTCCTCACCATTGATTTTTATAATCAGATCACCAGCTCTCATCCCCGCTTTCGCTGCAGGGCTGTCATCAATAGGCGAGACAATCTTTAAAACTCCATCACTCATAGTGATTTCCACACCAATGCCTGCAAATTGCCCTTTTGTGGAATTATTAAGCTCTTCTGCTTCTTCCTTATTCAAATAATCTGAATGGGGATCAAGAGAGGTTACCATGCCTTTGATAGCATTCTCTAAAAGCTTTTTATCATCAGGAACAGTCACATACTGGGCACGCACCCTCTCAAATACATCACCAAAAAGAGATAATTCTTTATAAACATCATTATCATTATTAGCAGCGCAATACTGTATAAGGCCTGTCGTTGCTATACCCAAAAGGGCTCCAGCAAATAAAATTTTCCAATTACGAATCATTTACTTCCTTCTTCCCCTTTTTCCCACCAATAAGCAGGGTTGACAGGTTTGCTATTTTTACGCAATTCAACATAAAGCATTGGTGCAATTTTTCCTATATCCAATTTAACACCTTGCAATGGAACTTCAACGGGCATCCTACCTATTGGCTCACCACTGAGTATAAATTGACCAGCGGTCACATAGAGTATTTTCATACCTGCCAAAAGCGCATAATAGTCATCCCCCACCTGTAAAATCACCAATTGCCCATAAGAACGGAAGGGCCCCGCAAATACCACTAAAGCATCGCTAAACGCGCTCACAAGTGCGTTAGGCTCTGTTTCTATTGTCTCACCTTGCTGAAAATAATCTTCATCTCCCGCAAAATGAGCCACCAACTTACCAGCGACCGGGCGTCTCAACCGTCCTCTTAATGCTTCGAAGTGCAAATGGGCGGCCAATTGCAAATTTGATGCCAAGGGCGACGCTTCATCCACTTCACTTTCTTGACGTTTTAATTCGTTCAACAAATCTTGCAAGGAGGTAGCTTTTTGCGCAAGAGCAACACTTGCTTGGCGCTGTTGCGCTAATTCTGCCTCAGACGCTTGTTGTAATTTAGCCTTTTGTGCTAATAATAACTTTAAATGCTCTTGCTGTTCACGCTGTTCTTGCATTTCATTTTGCAGCTCTTTGACCTCTTGAACTATAGAATCACTTAATTGGCTGAGTTTTTTCAAAGTGCCTAGCAAAATTTGAGTTTGCGCCTGCATATCTGGTATGAGCGATGCTAAAAGCCCTGCGCTCCGCACCGCCTCCAAAGCATCATCGGGTTGCACGAAAATAGCTGGTAGCGGGGTTAATCCCATCCGCTCTAATATCGCCAAAACTTCCGCAAACTCTGCTTGATGATCACCAAATTCTCGCTGTGTTGCAGCCTTTTCAGCTAAAAGCGTAGCAAGCTTTTTACTGCTTTTACCAATAGCATCCGTGGCCATCCTTTCCTTTTTGGCTGCCGCAATCAAAGCTTGAGTCATGGTGTGTTGATCTTTTTTAAGCCTATCCACCTGCACTGCTAAAGCATGAATACGGCTTTGCGAAAGCATCATATTATGGCGTATATCCGCTAACGTCTTTTCCACGGCTTCTTCACTAGTTTGCGTATCGCGCTTTTCAACAGCCGCGCTTACATAAAGTGGTGCTGTACTGCACTCGACGCTCCCCGCGATCATAATCAAAAGGACGACCCTACTTATCAAAAAACTGCCTTGTTGTTTCACCGCATCCCTTTACATACATCACATTCCTTTGGCTGCATCCTAACGCTCACTCGCTAAAACGAAGTTAACCACCAAAATATCACCCAGAGTGTATGATATTAAGTTTTCTTAGCTACGGTGATAGGGATGGGCCGTCAAAATAGTTGCGGCACGGTATAATTGTTCTGCTAGAAGAATACGGGCAATCTGATGTGGCCATGTCATCGCCCCTAACGATAAAACCATATCGGCCCTTTGACGCATGGCATCTCCATGCCCATCAGCACCCCCTACAACAATCGTCAAATGGCGCGTTCCCTCATCACAGTATTGCGCCAAATACTTAGCAAAAGCAGGCGATGTAAGCGATTTGCCTTTCTCATCCAGAAGGATCAATTTACCGCGCTCCGGCAAGGCTTTTAATAATTTCTGGCCTTCATCTGCTATTCGCAAAAAAGCAGTAGCCGCGCGACTCTCAGGCGTTTCATAAAGACCCCCAAACCGCCAACCTAGCGAAGGTGCAACTTGCAAAAAGCGTGCAAAATAATGCTCAGCCAAAGCCTGCTCAGGCCCCTTTTTCATCCGCCCCACAGCGAATATCATAATATTCACTCTAGAGAACCTCGCGAATAAAAGGCTCTAATATCTCATTATCAGGCAAAGACCACATTTTTTCCAAATTGTAAAATTCGCGTATCTCAGCACGGAAAAGGTGAAGAATAATATCGCCCATATCAATCAGCACCCAATCGCCCCCCTCCAGCCCTTCAACACGTGCTGTCCCAGCGCCTTTTTCCTTTAAAAGATGTAGCATTTGATCAGCGGTCGCTTGTAAATGTCGGGTTGAACGCGCCGTAGCAATCACTATATAATCTGCTAAGGCCGAATGATTAAGAAGAGGGATAGAGAGAATATCTTCAGCCTGTGCGTCCTCAAGACCCGCTGTGATTACTTGCAAAAGATCTGATATAAGAAAAGGAGGAGCGATCTCATCCACGCGCCATGGTTGCACTTCAAGTGCCTCTAAAGAATGCAAATTGATTTTCAGTGTGAACCTCTTTACCAATACTTAAAACATATTATCACACACAATCCTGCGCATGGCACATCAGCAACCACGCCTACGGACAAGCTACCCACTTTATAATATGACACAAACGCCCCCATTTTTCAAGATGATCAGCGCCTCATCCAAGCCTCATCGCGCAACAAACTAGAAGAAAGGTTTGAACGAGAGCCATAAAGATATACCCACGCAGGCGGCTCTAAAAAGCCTAAAAGCGGCGCTTGTCTAGACAGTAGGCGAAATTTTTGATAGCGCTGTGCCATAGGGGATGATAAGGCTGCCATAGGCGTACTGGGGCGATCAATAATTGCCACTGGCACCATCTCAATAATTCTTTGCCACTGCTTCCAATGGTGAAACTCTGCTAAACTATCACTTCCCATAATCCATACAAAACGTATCAGAGGGTAGCGTTGCTTAAGATAAACAAGCGTTGAAAAGGAATAATGACTTCCGATCACAGCTTCAAAACCTGTCACTCGCACTTTGGGATGACATATTTGAGCACAACTTGCTACCATACGCGCTTCTAAAGATGCCAAGGCTCCATGGTCCTTCAAAGGGTTTCCTCGACTAACCATCCACCACAATTGCTTAAGCCGCAAAACACGCAAAGCAGTTTTCGCCACCAGAACATGCCCTGCATGAGGTGGATTGAATGAGCCTCCAAAAAGCCCTACTACCGCGCCTGGCGGGGCGTAAGGCGGCCTATGAGCATACAAAGTAAGATCTGCCCTTCCTACGGCCGTATCTGTCCGCACCCATGCACCTGATATTGAAACGTTGTCAATTGTTCAAGCCCAATCGGCCCCCGCGCATGCATTTTTCCAGTTGCAATACCAATTTCACCGCCAAAGCCGAATTCTCCCCCGTCAGCAAATTGTGTAGATGCATTATGTAACAAAATCGCTGAATCTAAATGTTGGAAAAATTGTACAACTGAATCCTTATCCTGACTTATAATAGCCTCCGTATGACCTGAAGAGTAGCGAGAAATATGTTCAATCGCCCCCTTTACGCCTGCAACCGCCCGTACGGATAGGATAGGCGCCAAATATTCCGTAGACCAATCATCCTCTGTAGCAGCTATAGCCATAGGGAAATAAGTCCGCACCTGCGAACAAGCGCGGATTTCGCATCCCCCTGCTGCAAGAGCCTCTAAAACAGGGATAAATTTCTTCATAGCAGCCACATCAATTAAAAGTGTTTCCATTGCTCCGCAAATTTCTGGTCGGCGCAATTTAGCATTCACCGCTACCCGGCGCGCCATATTCACATCAGCTGATGCGTCGATATAGATGTGACACAAACCCTCTAAATGAGAAAAAATCGGCACCCGCGCTTCCTTCTGCACACGAGATACCAAACTTTTTCCCCCGCGTGGCACCAAAACATCAATTGCTCCGCCGCATCCTTGCAACATCTCGCCCACCGCAAGACGTTCAGTACTTTCTACCATTTGGATTGCTTCTTTTGGCAAGCCTGCTTCTTCTAAACCAACACTTATATAATGGTGGATCATTAATGATGAATAATAACAATCTGATCCCCCGCGCAAAATTACTGCATTTCCTGACTTTAAACAAAGCGCGCTCACATCAGCCGTCACATTCGGACGGCTCTCATAAATTACCCCCACAACGCCCAGCGGAGTTCGCACACGTGTGATTTCTAAACCATTTGGGCGCTGCCACGCTGCCATTACTTTACCAACCGGATCGTCCAAACCAGCAATAGTTCGCAAGCCTGCAACCATACCTAAAATACCACCCGCATCCAAGCGCAACCGATTAAGACCTGCTACATTAAGGCCGCTTTCTTGCGCTTTCGCAAAATCACGCGCATTAGCAGCCAAAATATCTTCTTGATGCACCTCCAGCAAACGGGCTATAGCCAAAAGCGCCGCATCCTTCTGCTCAGTAGGCGCTAGCGCTAAAACAGCAGCAACACTTCGCGCCCTTGCTCCTATCCCCCGCATATAAGCCCGCAAATCCTTCATACCTACCGCCCTCCCCTTTAGCATTTTCTATAAAACATTATCGCGATATCCACAGCCATTAGAGCACTACAGACTTATAAAGACAAGAACCTAATAAGGAAACCCTTAAACCAAAACCTTCCTCACTATCAGTGCGAAACATGGCCTCGCGCTATCGTCGACAAAGTAGATACGCTGGCTGGCGCCTTTGTTTTTAAACACGCCACTTGGTGTTGATGATGCCCGACCAGTTCGGGCTTGACTTCAGCGCAATGGTCATCAGCTAAGGGGCAACGAGTGCGGAAAACGCAGCCGGAAGGCAGATCAATCGGCGAAGGCAAATCACCTGGCAAAAGCTCAATCTCTTTGTGACGCTCCTTACGAGGGTCGGGAATCGGCACCGCCGTCATAAGCGCACGCGTATAAGGGTGCGTAGGAGAACTATAAATCTCTTCACAATCCCCCATCTCTACAACATTCCCCAAATACATCACCATAAGACGATCAGAAATATGCCGGACGATCGCTAAATCATGAGCAATAAATAAAATCGCTAATCCCATTTCATGTTGTATCTCTTTGAGCAAATTCACTACTTGGGCTTGGATTGACACATCAAGGGCCGAAACAGGCTCATCACAAATCAACAATTTTGGTCTTAGAATCAAGGCCCTTGCTATGCCTATCCGCTGACATTGGCCACCAGAAAATTCGTGTGGATAGCGGTTAATTAAATTAGGTAAAAGCCCTACCCGTTCCATCATTTTTTCAACTTCTTGGTTCACCTCTTTTCTCGATAAATGGGGGCGATGAGTCTTCAGAGGTTCAGCAATAATTTTTCCAATTGGCATACGTGGATCAAGCGAAGCTAGAGGGTCTTGGAAAATCATCTGTATATCGGGGCGAATAAGCTGCCATTCGCGGGCGCTCAAACCTAAGAGGTTTTGCCCAGTCCATACCACCTCACCAGCTTGCGCTTCAGCCAAGCCAAGAATTGCCCGTGCAAGGCTAGATTTCCCGCAACCTGACTCTCCTACTACACCTAAAGTCTCGCCCGCTTTAAGAAAGAAGGACACACCATCTACCGCTTTTACATATTTAGTAACCCCAAATAAGCCGCCCCCCTGACGCACCTTAAAATGTACCTTTAAATCTTTAACATCCAAAAACGCGTCCTTATTCCCCGCATTCATCATTGAAATGTCTCCACAGGTTTATGACATGCGCGTAAGCGATCCACTTGGAAAGCTTCAAGCAGTGGTACTTGTTGCGTACAACGCTCTTGCTGGAACGGACAGCGTGGTGAAAAAGAGCACCCCGCAGGCCGATGCAAAAGATTAGGCGGGCTGCCAGGGATAGTAATCAATGCCTCCTGCTTTTCATCCACCCGTGGCACCGCCTTCAAGAGACCTAAAGTATAAGGATGGGTAGGGCGGTAAAATATATCTTCCACCTTACCATACTCCATCGTACTTCCGGCGTAAATCACCAAAACTTTATCGCATGTACCTGCAATAACTCCTAAATCATGGGTAATCAGGATAACAGCAGTATTGAAATCCCTCTTCAATTCATTCAAAAGCGCTATAATTTGCGCTTGCACCGTTACATCTAAGGCTGTAGTTGGCTCATCAGCTAATAATAATTTAGGTTTGCATAAAAGAGCCATGGCAATCATCACCCTTTGCGACATACCACCTGAAAATTCATGGGGATACATATTCATTCGCCGCCTGCCTTCAGGTATTTTTACCGCATCCAACATACGCAACGCCTCTTCAAAAGCGGCTGCTTTCCCCATAGAGCGGTGATGCATCAGAACTTCCATCAATTGCTTACCTACTTTCACGTAAGGATTGAGCGAAGTACTCGGGTCTTGAAAAATCATTGAGATTTCTTTAGCTCGAATGGTATTAAACTGTTTTTCACTATAAGTGAGAATATTCTTACCTTGGAAAACTGCATCTCCTGTCACAGAACTGTTCTTAGCCAAAAGGCCCATTAAAGCATAAGCTGTTTGCGACTTTCCCGACCCCGATTCCCCAACAATGCCCAAAGTCTCACCAGCCCTTAAATCAAAATTTAAGTTTTTAACGGCCTCCACTTCACCATCAGGAACCTTAAAGGAAACACTCATCCCTCTCACACTTAACAAAGCTGAGTTATGTTGGTTCTCCAGCATACGCCCCTCCCTTAATATTCTTTAGGGTCTAGCGCATCGCGCAAACCATCGCCGATAAAGACAAAACAAAACAAAGTAATTGTTAGAAAAAGCGAAGGGAAAAACAATACCCAAGGCGCCCCTTCAATCATCTGCCCTCCATCGCTAATCAACCCCCCCCAACTACTAAAAGGTTCTTGCACCCCAAGCCCAATATAGCTCAAAGAGGATTCTGCCAAAATAACCGAAGGAACCAAAAACGACGCTTTTACCATAACAAGCCCCAAAACGTTAGGGACAATATGGCGTAATACAATCCCTATCTTAGAAACACCAACCGTTCGCGCCGCCTCAATAAATGCTTTTTGTTTAAGAGAAAAGGTCAGACCGCGCACCATACGTGCTGTGCTTGTCCATGAAGTGAGCGCAATTGCTAAAAAAAGCACAAAAGTACTCCGCCCTAGGATACTCACCATCACAATCATCATAATCAAACCAGGTAGGGATTCGAGGATCTCAATAATGCGCATGGCGATCGCATCATAAACCCCGCCTAAATAGCCCGCTAAAGCCCCATAAGCAAGGCCAATAAAGGTGATACACAGAGCACCAGCAAGTCCTATAGCCAAAGACACGCGCCCCCCTTGCGCCACCCGCACCAATAAATCACGCCCAGTCAAATCGGTGCCAAAATAGTGGGCATTAGACCAACTCGGCGCAACAGCTATCAATCCGAAATCGGTTTCATCAAAAGAAAAGGGAGAAAGTATCGGCACGATAAGCGCGAAAAAGATCACCCCGATTAAAATATAAATACTAATAACGGATGCCTTATTATAAGAAAATCGCCGCCAAGCATCTTGAAAAAAACTACGGCCTTTAACATCCACCCCTGCTGCATTATAATTGACTTCTACCAAGGTTTTCGCTTCCATGATAATATACCCTTTAATAACGAATGCGTGGATCTAAAAAAGCATAGATAATATCAATAATCACATTAAAGATAATCACCAAAACCGCGACAATGATGGTCAAGCCCATCACCATCGAATAGTCACGATTAGTTGAAGATGTCACAAAAATCTGCCCCATCCCAGGGATTAAGTAAATATTTTCCACAACCAATGCACCAGTGATAATGAAGACAAAGGCCATCCCTAAAAAAGCAACCACCGGAAGAATAGCCGGGCGCAATGCATGGCGCCAAACGATATGCCGGAAGGGGATGCCCTTTGCCCGCGCTGTACGAATAAAATTACTACCCATAACTTCTAGCATAGAGCCCCGCATCACCCGCGCCGTCATAGAAACATAGCCAACCGATAAGGCAATAACAGGCATCACAAGATGTGGAAAATCACCGCCATCCCAACCGCCACCGGGTAGAACGCGCAAATAAACAGTAAAGAGATAAATCAAAGCCGGCCCCAAAACTACAGTGGGGATCACAGCGCCAAGCATGCTAACGATCGTAACCGTATAATCCACCCACGTATTTTGCCGCAAAGCTGACCAAATCCCCAGCGAAAGCCCAATAAAGGTCGCAATAATAAAAGAAATGGTTCCCAACTTAACCGAAACCGGAAATGCCTCGTCCACAAGGTCATTCACCGTCTGATCCTTATACACAAAAGACGGTCCAAAATCTCCATGGGCGAGGCGTATAAGATAGTCCATATATTGCTTATAAAGCGGCTGATCAAACCCATATTTAGCCTCAATATTCGCCATTACCTCAGGGGGCAAAACCCTTTCCCCAGAAAAAGGGCTTCCTGGCGCAAAGCGCAACAGAAAAAACGATAAGGTTATAATAATAAATAGGGTAGGAATCGCTTGCAGTATGCGATAAGCAATATATTTAATCATAATACACTCACACTCTGTTACTAGATAAATACTTCTATCAATAATTTAGTGTTTTATGATATACATATCTTTCGTATACATGTGCCCTAATGGATTATTCACTGCGTATCCACCGACATAGGGTTTTACTAGACGGTTAAGCACATAATAATAAATGGGAATGATTGCTGAATCCTTATCCAAAATCTGCTCCGCTTTCGTGTAAAGTTTGGTTCGCTCTTCTTCACTCTTTACACGGCTAGATTGAGCCATAATATCGTCAAACTCTTTGCTTTTATAGAAATCCGTATTATTTGTGCTATTTGAAAGCATCGTGTTTAAAAACGCAGAAGGTTCATTATAATCGGCGCACCAAGCTGCACGCGCCACCTGATAGTCGCCGCTATGGCGACGATCAAGGAAAGTCTTCCAGTCATCATTCGTCAATTTCACCTGCACGCCCAAATTTTTACCCCACATAGAGGCAATAGCACTTGCAATCAATTTATGATCTTCAAGAGTATTGTATGATATTTCAACATTCAATGGATGCTTTTCATCATACCCCGCCTCGGCCAAGAGCTTTTTGGCTTTGCGGTTGCGCGCCGCTTGATCCATTTTTGCATACCAATCAGGCTTTTCTACAACAGCCCCATTCACAGCGGGCTGTAAATAACTATAAGCCGGCTTTCTGCCCTGCCCTACCACCCGCAAAGCAATAATATCGCGGTCAAAGCCAATCTTCAAAGCCTCGCGCACCCGCGGGTCATTAAAAGGTGGTTTTTTATTATTAATCTCATAATAATAAGTGCATAAAAAAGGGCCGCTTTTAATCTCGTTGGGTATCTCTTTACGCAAAGAGTTATATTGGGCGACTGGTATACCCGTTGCACCCACATCAATTTCCCCACCGCGATACCGTATCACCCCAGTAATCCCGGAAACAATAGGTAAAAGAGTCACTTGATCAATCACTGTATGAACATTATCCCAATAATAAGGGTTACGCTCAAAAACCAATTTCTCATTCAGTACCCGCTCTTTTAAACGATACGCCCCATTGCTTACCATCTTGCCAGGCTGAGTCCAAGCATCTCCATATTTCTCTATAATTTTCTTCGGGACAGGGACTGTCGATATATGACTTAATAATTTCGGCAAATAGGGGGTAGCCTCTTCAAGGTGAAAAGCCAAACGTCTATCATCTAAAGCCTCCACACCCAAAGATTCAAGTGGCTTCTTGCCTGTAAAAATCGCTTCATTATTTAGAACATGGCCATAACCCAAATAGCTACTATAGGGTGAGCCTGTCTTAGGGTCGACAAGACGGCGCAATGCATAAACAAAATCATGCGCTGTCACTGGGTCGCCATTTGACCATCGGGCATTCTCACGTAAATAAAACACCCATTCTTTAAAATCCTTTGTCTCCCACCGCTCGGCGACCCCAGGCTCTGTCTCGCCCTCTGGGCCGCTCAATGTAAGGGGTTCAAAAAGATCACTCAAAGCAGCATCTTCTGGTACTCCCTCTACTTTAGCAGGGTCTAAACCTTGTAGCTCTCCGTCATTATTGCGCACCAAAACCTGTTTTTTGGCCAAAACAACGCCATCGGGCACATGCGCCGCCAAAGCATGGCCAAGCCCCCCACCCAAAATTGTTCCAAAAAGACCTGCGATATAAAAACCGCTCTTTAAATGCTTTTGCATATTTTCCTCCCATCTTGTAAAATCAACTAAAACGTGCTCTGTCGCAACTTTTCCTGATAATATATAAAACCTTTTTTGCTCTTTACCTCCTAAATTCCTATCCAAAAAATATATATCATTACCAACACTCCCTTAGCAAGGCCTCCATAACACTATTTATCCCCGGCTAATCAACCTAGTCAGCCTGCCATAAAGCAGCGGATCATCACATGTGCACGGCCTTGACAAGCAATCACAGTCTATCCCAATATCAACATCCAAACAGAAGAATAAGTACAACTTTACCGTAATAAAGCGTCTTCGTTGCGTTTTTTAGGATACGCCCTTTAATCCCCTCGCCACAGCATCCTACGCCCCCCATTTTGGAGAAAATGAATGATCCATACCCGCATAACGAAAATGTTTGGCATTAACTATCCTATCATTGCTGGGGGCTTGCAATGGCTTGCTACCCCTGAATATGTGGCAAGCGCTGCGCACGCGGGCATTATAGGTTTTCTCACGGCCGCCAGCTTCCCCGACCTTACTAGTTTACGCACAGCTATTCGCCGCACCCGCGCTTTGTGCAAAGATCGCCCCTTCGGCGTCAATGTTTCCATGCTTCCCAAACTCATAGGAGATGATGCTATTCCCTCAATCCTCGCGGTGATCATAGAAGAATCAGTAAATTTTGTTGAAACTTCAGGCCGCAACCCCGCTCCCTATCTAGCCCGCTTAAAAGAAGGAGGGGTGCTCGTTATCCATAAGGTTCCTACCCTACGCCATGCTTTGCGCGCCCAAGCTGAGGGAGTTGATGCCATTGCATTAATCGGTGCCGAAGCGGGCGGCCACCCAGGCTTAGAACTCGTAGGAACCATAGTCCAAGGCGCGCTAGCAAGCCGCAAAATCACTATCCCTCTTGTAATCGGTGGCGGCATTGGCTCTGGAGCACAGCTAGCTGCCGCCTTAGCGCTAGGCGCCGATGGGGTATTAATAGGCACACGCTTTCTTGTTTGCGAAGAAATCCAAGCCCATCCTGCCTATAAACGGCGCCTTATTGAGGCCGATCATACCGACACCGCCCTTATCATGCAAAGCGTATCCAATACATTACGCATTTTGCATAACCGCCTTGTACCAGAAATTCTTGCTATTGAAAAAGAAAGCCCTGGCGATATCAAACGCCTTCTTCCTCTCATTTCAGGCAAGCGCGGCCGCCTTGCCTATGAGACAGGCAATACTGAAGAAGCCGTTCTATCGGTTGGCCAAGCAGTGGCCTTTTGTTCGCAAGTAGAGCCCTTGGCCACCATCATCAACCGCTTAGGGGAAGAAGCCGAATCTGCTATCACTCGTCTTCAAAGTTATAGTACCTCCATACCCCATTGAAATTCTATATTTCCGTAATATTTTATGTCTTAATATGTTCTTTTTAGAAAAGTAACAAATGTTTTACAGGATGCACCCTAGACAAACAAAAAAAACGTGCTTAGAATAATACATGGCATATTACATGCCTACACAAAGCAACGGAGGAAGCTTTCGTGATAAAAATCCATGACATAAAAAATATCAAATTAAAAAACACTGACCCTATAAAAATATTCTCATATACATAGGTCATGATGCAGAAAATTTAGGGCAAATTACTTTTTTGTCTTAATATTTTATTTCTAATATTTGCCATTACGCGTGACTCTACACGGGTAAGCGCATTGTTGACTTGTAATCATATATAGACATGCAAGTAACGCCCTTTACAAAAAGGCATAAATAGCAATTAAGCCGTAAAACAAACGCATGCCATTACATTGGGAGAAAGAAATGACCGCAATTTACATCGCTGATTATCTAAGGAGTCCTTTTACACCCGCGCAGCGCGGTGGACTAGCGCGGATACGGCCGGATGATCTTATCGCGCATGTCATCAAAGCCTTAATTGAGCGCTCGGGCGTAGACCCAAATTTTATTGAAGATGTAAATCTCGGTTGCGCCTTCCCTGAAGGAGAACAAGGGCTTAATATCGCCCGTTGTGCTGTACTGGCCGCCGGCTTGCCTCAATCCATTGGAGGAGCCACCGTCAACCGCTGGTGTGGATCATCTATGCAAGCTATCCAAATGGCTGCTGGTGCCATTGCCATGCAGGCAGGCGATGCCATTATCGCAGGCGGCGTAGAAAGCATGAGTCGTGTACCAATGGCGGGCTTCAACCCTATGCCCAACCCGCAGTGGAGCGATGAACTGCAACTTGCCGTGCTCAATATGGGGCTTACGGCTGAAAATCTTGCAACACGCTATGGTATTTCTCGTGAAGAGCAAGATAGTTTCGCACTTGAGAGCCAAAATAAAGCTATCAAAGCTCGCTCTCAAGGACGATTGCACGATGAAATTATCTCCATCGGGGACGTGAAAGCGGATGGTTGCCCACGTGAGAGCGATGCTGAACAACTCGCAGGTCTCAAAACTGCCTTCAAAGCTGATGGGTCAATCACAGCGGGTAATGCATCGCCGCTTACTGATGGCGCATCCGCCACTTTGGTCTGTTCAGAAGCGTTTCTCAAACGCCATAATCTCACCCCACTTGCCCAAATTAAAAGCTATGCAATTTCTGGTTGCGCACCAGAGATTATGGGCATAGGGCCCGTCGCCGCCAGCCGCAAAGCGCTTGAACGAGCGGGCATTAGCGTTGCGGATCTAGATATTATCGAAATGAATGAAGCATTTGCCGCACAAGTACTCGCTTGTTGCCAAGATCTTGATATCGACCCAAGCCGCCTTAACCAAGATGGTGGAGCCATCGCTCTTGGCCACCCATTAGGTGCCACGGGGGCGCGCCTCGTAGGCAAGGCAGCCGCGCTTCTTAAGCGTGAAGGCGGGCGTTATGGACTTGCCACCCAATGCATCGGCGGCGGTCAGGGAATCGCTATGGTTCTGGAGGTTGCCTAATATGAGCGCATTTCAAAAAGCAGCAGTAATTGGCGCTGGCGTTATGGGCTCAGCAATCGCTGCCCACCTTGCTAACGCTGGTGTTCGTGTAATCCTTCTTGATATAGAGACAAAATTTGCCGAAGCAGGGGTAGCACGCCAAGTGAAAAACAATGGGTTTATGGACCCAAGTTTTGCAAAAAGGGTGCGTACAGGTTCAAGTAAAACAGATCTAAGCCTTATCGCCAATGCCGATTGGATTATTGAGGCCGTAGCAGAAAAGTTAGAAATCAAACAAGTACTCTATAAACAAATTGAAGAAATCCGTAAATCGAATTCTATCGTATCTTCCAATACATCTACCATCCCTTTAAGCGCTCTTACAAAAGGCCTTCCTGAAAGCTTCACCCAAGATTTTTTGATCACACACTTTTTCAACCCACCTCGCATTATGCGATTGCTAGAGCTCGTTTCTGGCCCAACCACAAAGCCTGCCATTGTAACCGCAATTCGTAAATTTGCTGACCATGCCTTGGGTAAAAGCGTGGTTCTGTGCAAAGACACGCCAGGTTTTATCGGCAACCGCATTGGCAATTATTGGATGGTTGTAGCACAAAATGAAGCAATCAACTTAGGTCTTGATATTGAAGAAGCAGATGCCGTAATCAGTAAACCTTTTGGCATTCCGCGCACTGGTATTTTCAGCCTGCTTGACCTCGTGGGAATTGATCTTGCTCCCATGGCCTTGCATAGCCTTCAGAAAGCAACCCCAGAGGGTGACCCAATCAAAGATTACGATGCTGAGCCCCCCCTGCTTAAACGGATGATTGCGGAAAATCGCTTGGGGCGAAAAAGTGGTGCAGGCTTTGTGCGCCTCTCACCCGATCGCAAATCACGTGATGTGACGGATCTCAAAACAGGCGATTACCGCCCGCAAAGACCCGTTTCTTCACAAAGCCTTGAAGAATCTGGCGGCTCTCCCCGTGCTTTAATGGAGCATACAGGTCTTGGCGGCCGATATGCTAGCGTTGTAATGGAAAAAACTCTTTCCTATGCCGCGGCTCTTGTTCCCCAAATTGCTGATACGCCCGACGCTATCGATGAAGCAATGCGAACAGGCTATGGCTGGAAATGGGGACCTTTTGAACTCATTGATAAATTAGGCGCAGTTTGGTTAAAAGAGCATTTAAAAAGCCATAAACTTCCTATCCCGCCCTATCTACAACTCGCAACTGAAAAAGATGGCTTTTACCATATTATTAACGGTACTCGCTCCCAACTTCTACCCAATGGAACAATTACGCCTATTGCAAAAAACCCAGGCGTTCTTTTGCTTAATGACCTAAAATTAGCACATAAACCCGTCACCTCTTGGGAAAGTGCAGCCTTGTGGGATCTAGGCGATGGAGTCGCTTGTTTTGAACTACAAACAAAAATGAACACGTTTAATCCGCAAATAATGCAGGCCTTAGAACAAGCCATTGAGCGGTGTAAAAAGGATTTCCGTGCTTTGGTAATCGGCAGTGATAGGCCGGTCTTTAGCGCAGGCGCTGATCTGAGACTTTTCTTAGAAAGCGTCGCAAAAGGCGGGGTTGATGCCATCCGTGCCTCCATTGATCAAGGCCATGCTACTTTTAAAACCCTTAAATATGCACCTTTTCCAGTGGTAGGTGCGGCTTGCGGTGTAGCGCTAGGCGGCGGTTGTGAAGCGCTGTTGCATTGCGATGCCATTCAAGCTCATGCAGATCTTATCATGGGGCTTGTCGAAGTGGGCGTTGGCATAGTACCTGGTTGGGGCGGTTGTAAGGAAATGTTATGGCGCTTTGCTAACAATCCTAGAGCGCCGCACGGCCCTCTCGCTCCGGCAATGGCAGCTTTTGACCTTATCGGCTTAGCCAAAGTCTCAACTAGCGCTTTCCATGCTAAAAAACTTGGTTATCTGCAACCCTCCGATGGCATTACAATGAACCGTAGTCGTCTTATCGCCGATGCCAAGGCCAAAGCGCTATCGCTTGCACAAGATTACACCGCACCTAAACCACCAACGTTCGCTCTTGCTGGGCCATCGGGTGCCGCTCTGATTCGCAACGTTATCAAAGGAGAATTCTTGGCTGGACGCGCAAGCGCTCATGACGGCGTAGTGGGCGGCGCACTTGCCGATATCCTGACAGGCGGTAAAACCGACCCCCTCACCCCCCTAAACGAAACTGATATCACAACCTTAGAACGGGAAGCCTGCGTAACCCTCTTTACGTTGCCTTTAACACAAGAGCGCATAAAACATATGTTGGTAACCGGCAAACCCTTACGTAATTAAAAGGAAAAACCATGGCTGGATACATTCCCCCCCTCGACGATATATCCTTCCTCTTGCGCGATTTTTTTGATTTCGATTCCCACATGGCCACCCTCGGCTATGAAGACGTTAACACAGAACTCGCACTTAGTATTTTAGAGGAGGGTAGCAAATTTTGTACTAAAGTACTTGAGCCTCTCAACCGTAGTGGCGATGAAGAAGGTTGCAAGCTAGAAAATGGGATTGTCCACACCCCCAATGGCTTTACTGATGCCTATAAAGCCTTTGTCGAAGCAGGCTGGCCAAGCCTTTCTGGCGATCCTCAATTTGGTGGTCAAGGTCTGCCTCATGTTTTGCAGGTCTTACTTGATGAAATGTTTGCCTCTGCTAATCTCTCCTTTGGAATTTTTGCTGGGCTGACCCGCGGGGCGGTAGAAGCAATAATACATTATGCTGACGAGACGATAAAAAATACCTATCTTAAAAAAATGGTTGCTGGCGAATGGACAGGAGCCATGGCCTTAACTGAGCCCGCGGCAGGAACCGATCTTGGCCTCTTGACCACACGCGCTGAACCCTTAAATGGGGGACGCTACGCTATCAAAGGCACTAAAATCTTTATCTCTTCTGGCGATCAAGACTTCGGTGGTAATATCGTCCACTTAGTACTCGCCCGCCTGCCCGATGCTCCTAAAGGTGTGCGCGGAATCAGTCTTTTTCTTGTGCCTAAATTTTTGGTCAATGAAGATGGAAGCCTTGGAGAACGAAACCGCATCTCTGTAGGCTCCCTTGAGCATAAAATGGGCATCCACGCCCAGCCTACCTGCGTAATGAATTATGACGGCGCCACAGGTTGGCTGATTGGTGAAGCGGGTCGGGGCTTACACGCTATGTTTAAAATGATGAATGCTGAACGTTTATCGGTAGGCATCCAAGGGCTTGGACTTGGCGCCATTGCCAACCAAAAGGCCACAACTTACGCGCGCGAACGCGTGCAAGGCGCCTCTATTGATGGCGCCCGCAACCCCGTGGCCATTATTGAGCACCCCGATGTGCGAAAAATGCTTTTGACAGGCCAATCCCTCACCGAAGCAGGAAGAGCGCTTGCTGTTTGGACCGCTCTACAAATGGATATCGCTATCCGACATACCGATGAAAAGGCGCGCCATAAAGCCGAAGGATTGGTTGCCCTGCTTACGCCAGTGGTCAAAGCTGCGCTTAGTGATTTTGGTTTTGAAATTGCTGTCCTTTCTCAGCAAGTTTTCGGGGGGCATGGCTATATCCGAGAATCAGGAATGGAACAATACGTACGCGACGCCCGTATTGCTCAGATCTATGAAGGAACTAACGGCGTACAGGCAATGGATCTGGTAGGTCGCAAATTACCTATGGAAAACGGTGCGATCGCCCGTCATTTCTTCACCCTCATCGGGAAAGACCTCGCTAGCTTAAACGGCCCCGCAGAACTAGAACAAGCTACTGCAGCAGTAAACGAAGCCTTGGGGCGGTTGGTAAAACTCACCATAGATATGGCTATGCAGGGCGCCAACCCCGCCGAAATAGGTGCAGGTGCTACCGATTATTTGCGCTTTTTTGCCCTCGTTACCTTTGGCTGGCTATCGGTGCGTATGGCGGCCAAGGCTGCCACTAATGACACGCCTGTCAAACATCGTAAACTTATATTAGCACGCTTCTTTACAAACCGAATATTACCACAGACATTAGCGCTAGATACAGCAATTCGTGCTGGAGCTGTTGATATCATGGCGCTTGATGCTGATCAGCTCTAATTAGCATTATTGGGAGGAGAACCTTATGCTTGGCATGATGATGAACGAACCCTTGCTCATATCGTCAATATTACGCTATGGAGAAAATTATTATAGCGATACAGAAATTGTATCCCAAACCGTGGAAGGCTCTACCCATCGCTACACTTACCGCGACCTCGCAAAAAGGAGTCGCCAGCTCGCTAAGGCGCTAGAAAAAATAGGGCTTTCACATGGCGAACGCGTGGGAACTCTAGCTTGGAATGGATATCGGCATTTAGAGCTTTATTACGGCGTGTCTGGCGCAGGCTTTGTTTGCCACACCATTAACCCCCGGCTTTTTCCAACACAAATCGCATATATTATCGCCCATGCTAATGACAGCGTCCTCTTTTGTGATCTTACATTCTTCCCTCTACTTGAAGCCTTAGCTAGCCAATTAGCGCATCTCAAAGCTATTGTGGTTATGACAGATGCTGCGCATATGCCAAACTCTAAAACACTACCCAATCTTCTATGCTATGAGACTTTGCTTGAAGTAGAATCAGATGATTATGAATGGCCCATCTTTGATGAAAACACTGCTTCTGGCCTATGCTATACATCCGGAACAACGGGCAAACCTAAAGGCGTGCTTTATAGCCATCGTTCCAGTGTCCTTCACGCTATGGGAATCAATATCCACGATGCTTTGGCTCTCTCAGCTACTGATGTAATCGTACCTATTGTTCCCATGTTTCACGTCAATGCTTGGGGGCTACCTTATTCTAGTATCATGGTAGGAGCTAAAATCGTCATGGCCGGCCCTCACCATGATGGAGCTAGCCTTTATACCCTCTTTGAGAATGAAGGGGTCACCGCGGCAGCAGGAGTGCCAACCATATGGCTTGGCCTCCTTGACTGGATGAGAGAGAATAATAAACAATTTTCTAGCCTTAACCGTATTATTATCGGTGGCTCTGCCGTTCCCCCAATTATGATAGAACAATTCTTTAAACTAGGGGTTGATGTTAAACAAGCATGGGGAATGACAGAAACAAGCCCTGCAGGTCTGGCAACTAATTTCCTGCCTGTTCATCAAAAACTTATGCCAAAAGAACGCTTAAGCCTTATCGCCAAACAAGGTCGCCCTCTCTTTGGGATCGAATTTCGCATCCTTGATACGCATAATAATCCCGTCGCACGCGATGGCAAAAGCTTTGGTTCCATGTGGGTGCGCGGCGCGTGGGTCGCCTCTGGCTATTATAATGATGAGCCTCACTCCGCTTTCACGGACGATGGTTGGTTTAATACCGGCGATGTCGTGACAATGGACGAAAATGGTTTTGTTCAGATCGTGGATCGTGATAAAGACATCGTCAAATCTGGAGGTGAATGGATCAGTTCTATAGAACTTGAAAATATTGCCCAATCGCACCCAGCTATTAAAGAAGCCGCCGTGGTGGCCAAACCTGATAAACGATGGGGCGAACGCCCTATTCTTGTGGTTCAATTGCACGCAGAATCCCAATTCTCGCATGAGGACATGATAGCGCTTTATCAAGATAAAATCCCCAAATGGAGCCTGCCTGATAAAGTCATTACTGTTGACGCTTTACCCCACACCGCAACAGGAAAACTTCTCAAAACAGCTATTCGTGAGATTGTCCTCAAAGAATAGTAATGCATAACCTAATAAAGATGGCGAGATAAACTATAATCCCGCCCCCTTTTGTAATCACGCGTCAAAAATAATATCCATACTTGCCCCTTTCAAAAGTACGAAAGCGATAGGCACCTTTGTTTTTCATTAACTTCTCCCCCGAATGCAGGGTCTTTTACGGGATAGCTCTGGATTTTTATCGCAAACGGCAGTATAAAACCCTATGGATGAGATTTTTGTACCGCAAACAAGCCCTACTTCTACCATGAAAAGCAACGAAATTGAGCTTAGCGTAAGCGAAATTTCAGTAGCGCTCAAGCGCACCGTAGAAGATCGCTTTTCACACGTTCGCGTCCGTGGTGAAATTTCTGGGTATCGTGGCCCCCATACTTCTGGCCATGCCTATTTTGCTCTCAAGGATGAAAATGCCCGTCTTGATGCGGTTATTTGGCGCAGCGCTTTTTCCCGCTTAAAAGTCCTCCCCAGTGAAGGTATGGAGGTCATCGCTACAGGCCGCCTTACTACCTATTCTGGTTCTTCAAGATATCAAATCGTTATCGAATCGCTCTCTATGGCTGGACTTGGTGCCTCCTTAGTCGAGTTAGAGAACCGCCGCAAGAAGCTTGCTGACGAAGGCTTGTTTTCTGAAGAAAAAAAACAACCTCTCCCCTTTATGCCACGCATTTTAGGGGTTGTTACCTCTCCTACAGGCGCCGTCATCCGCGATATTATCCATCGCATAACCGATCGCTTTCCCCTACATATCGTCGTTTGGCCCGTTCAAGTACAAGGACCAAATTGTGGCGCAGAAGTCAGTCAAGCCATTGCAGGCTTCAATAAGTTCCGTAAATTACGACCAGATATTATCATTGTAGCGCGCGGTGGTGGTAGCATCGAAGACCTATGGGGCTTTAATGATGAAGCTATCATCCGCGCTTGTTATGATTCAACAATCCCTATCATTTCAGCCGTAGGGCATGAAACCGACTGGACATTAATTGATTATGTAGCCGATCGCCGCGCCCCCACCCCCACCGCGGCCGCCGAAATAGCCGTACCTGTACGTGAAGACTGCGAAGCCACCTTAGCTATGTTAGGCGCTCGTCAGGTAAGTGCAATTGCGCGCAGCTTAACCAACCACCGAACAATATTAAATGATCGAGGCCACCAATTACCCACTGGCGATCAACTTTTTGCCACCATCCGCATGCGGTTTGATGAAACCGTAAGGCGATTTAGCCGCAGCTTATATTTCTATATCCAAGAACATCGGCAACGCTTTAACACTAGTGCCCAAAGGCTTAATTTATATATTATCAACCAAATTACCCTACGCAATCAGGAGCGCTTATCTCATCTTAAGCAGCGCATGAAACAAGCGCTTATCGCCAAAATTAATCGCTCGAAAGATCATATCTCCGTTTTAACCCGCGGTTTTTCTACGCAAAAAATTGAAGAGCTCTACCAGCGTAATGCCCAACGCTTAACCAACCTTAGCCAACGCAATAAAACTACTATTGAAAAAATCTTAAGCTCCCACTATGGTAATCTTTCCTCTGTAAGCCGCCTATTAAAAAGCACGTCTTATCAAAATACCTTGGCTCGTGGTTTTGCTCTCGTCCTTAATAAAGACGGTACGCCCATAGAATCCAGCCAAAACGTGCCCGATCACACACCGATAAAACTACATTTTCTTGATGGTGATGTTTGGGTTAAAAAAACATAAACACACCAGAATATTTTTACTATAAATTATAAAAAGGAGGAAGAAACTGCGGATATTATACATGTCTATACTGCATTAAGGAGGAATGAAGTTATGAAAAATAAAATAATAAAAATTATATTAATAATAATACTTGATTCTATTCACATTATTACTCATAAATAATATAGGAAGATCTTGGATATTTAAAGTAATAAATATAAATAATGAAAGATACGTATTTATAGCGTCTGTAGCAATAGCAATTTTTGCAATATATTTAGATGTTAATGACTTTTTTATAAGAAAAAATTATATTAAAATCAAATCTAGACTTAAACACAGTATTGAATCACAACCGAATTTTTTTATGAAACCAATGATTCAGTTTTTTTACCTAAAATATGATTTGTCTCCGTACTATATATTTTTATTATTATGCATTATTGGAGTTTTTTTACCTTGCCATACATAAATGCCATTAAGCTTTTTTTAAAGCATTAATCGTGTTTGGGTTTATTTTCCTGAAATCATCACTTTTGTGCGATCTCCCCTCATAGCCGTCACTTGATCGTTTGAAAAACACAACCACCCGCTTTGAGGGAAATTCATTCAATCAGTCACTAAAAAAGCATACGATAATATATGAAAAATAAACTATGGAGCGGGTAGCGGGAATCGAACCCGCACATTCAGCTTGGGAAGCTGACAAGCTACCATTACATTATACCCGCCTCTATAGGCGTCCGCACTTTGTAGCCTTATAAAGGGCTTGTCAAGAAAATTCTTAACGTGTTTCAACAGCTTGATAAAAATGTTTTGATAATTTTAAACCTTGAGCTTGATAGTTAGAGCCGCGCGCCGCACCATAAAGACGCGTAGGTTGATTTAGCATGGGTGTGTAAATTAACCGACCAATCATCTGTCCATGCTCAAGTATAAACGGTACATCATGGCTACGCACCTCTAAAACTGCGCGAGACCCCGCTCCGCCCACAGCTCCGTGGCCAAAACCTGGGTCAAAAAAGCCCGCATAATGCACCCGAAATTCGCCCATTAATGGATCAAAGGGGGTCATTTCCGCGGCATAAAGAGGCGGCACATGCACCGTTTCACGTGAAACAAGGATATAAAATTCATCAGGATCCAATACCAATTCACAGCACTCCCGCTGATAAAGCGGCTCCCAAAAATCTAACAGAGCTGCACTGGCTTTTTTATCAACATCAATCAAGCCTGTATGGCTCTTGGCTCGATAGCCCACTAGCCCTTGCGCATCCCCTATTAAATCGATTGATAACCCAATTCCGCCACCATTGATATTCAATAGACCATCGGAAACTAAGCCTTCCTCCTCATGCAAACGCTGTAAAGCTTCAGCATCTAAACTATTTTGTCCTCGCTGGAAGCGGATTTGCGAAAGGCGCGAACCTTGGCGCACTAAAATAGGAAAACTATGCGGACAGATCTCAAGATAAAGGGGACCCCGATACCCAGAGGGAATTTTATCAAACTCTTGCGCATAGTCGCCAATCACCCGTGTTAAAATATCCAACCGCCCCGTTGAACTTTTAGGATTACAAGAAGCGCTTATAGCGTCGGGCAAGGCAAGGCTTTCAAGAAGGGGCACAATATAAACGCAACCAGTCTCAAGCACCGCTCCCTCTTTAAGTGATAATTCATGCAACTTTAATTTAGCAAGCTTATCAAACACCGTCCTCCCCGGTCCAGGCAAAAAGGACGCTCGAATCCGATAAGCAATATCGCCCAAACGTAAATCTAAGCTCGCAGGCTGGATCTGATCTTCGTCCAAAGGGCGGTTTATCTTCAATAAACCCGTTTCCACGCACGCGCTAATATCTTTGTCCGCCAAAATTCCTTGTTCCACACAGCTCATACTTAGATCCCTTTGTGTCTCTCTATCTTTTCACTAATGCTTTAGAGCGATAATATTATCAACTCTTGGCTTGCAAATAACTGTCAATCTTGGCAAAATTCTTTTATAATATAGCCATGCCAAAGCCAAATATATTTTAACCAGGGCGGCTATTTACACTTACGCATACAGCGCCCAACTAAGCTCCATAGGTACCCCATGGCCTTAAATCCCGATAAGAAATACGCAACCACTACCCAAATGATCCACACGGGCACGGAACGTAGCCCCCATGGGGAAGTATGTGAGACTCTATTTCTTACACAAGGCTTTGCCTATGATAGTGCTGAACGCGCCCAAGCCCGTTTTGATGGTAGCGATCCTGGATTCGTTTACTCGCGCTATGCCAATCCAACTACCACAATGTTTGAAAAACGTATGATAGCTCTTGAAGGAGCAGAAAGCGCGTGCGCTTTGGCTTCAGGCATGGCCGCGGTGGCGGCGTCGATTTTGTGTTTTATCAAAGCTGGTGACCATTTCATTGCAGCCCGCTCTATGTTTGGCTCCTGTCAATATATTATAGAAAATATATTACCGCGCTATGGTGTAGAAGTTTCAGTGATTGATGGCACAAATATCTCCGAATGGGAAAAGGCTCTCCGCCCGCATACTAAGGGTATTTTCTTTGAAACCCCTTCCAATCCTACCCTTGAAATCATTGATATCGCCGCCGTATGTACACTTGCCCACCAGGTAGGCGCTATAGTCATTGTCGATAATGTTTTCGCTACCCCGCTCTATCAAAAACCGCTCGCATTGGGCGCAGATGTAGTTGTCTATTCTACCACCAAGCATGTAGATGGACAAGGCCGCTGTCTGGGGGGGATGATTCTTTCTAGTGAAGCATGGATAGAAGAAAACCTTCGCCAATATTTTCGCCATACTGGGCCAGGCATCAGCCCTTTCAATGCGTGGCTAATGCTCAAAGGGCTAGAGACTCTGCCCCTACGAGTCAAGCAAATGACTGAATCAGCCTGCCAAATCGCAAATCTTCTCGCCAATCATAAAGCTGTAACACGCTGCATATATCCTGGCCATAAAAACCACCCACAAGCCGATATTATTGCCCGTCAAATGTCAGGTGGCTCCACTATGATTGCGTTTGAACTAAAAAATGGGCAAGAAGCGGCTTTTCGCTTTTGCAATCATCTTTCTATCCCTCTTATTTCTAATAATCTTGGCGATACGCGCTCAATCATTACCCACCCCGCTACCACCACGCATCAAAGCATTGGTGAAGAAGCACGGGCACGGCTTGGCATAAGCGGCGGACTTTTACGGCTTTCTGTTGGGCTTGAAGACACACACGATCTTCTTGAAGACATTGAAGCAGCTCTTGAACATGCGTAAAAAAAGCTATAAATTGGTTCGTAGAGTCGGCTTCTACAAAGAATAAAGCCTGCTTGGTACAGTTTGACGCTAGCCTTCACCATGGCACAATTTCGCTCTCCTTCCTATAATAGAGCTTTCAAAAACCTACCTACACAACACGACTCTATAACCAAAGGATAAAGGATGACCATCCGCCATTTGAGTGAAACAATCATCAACCAAATCGCCGCTGGTGAAGTGATTGAACGCCCTGCTAGCGTTGTCAAAGAGCTTGTCGAAAATGCTATTGATGCCGGTGCTACGCAAATTGAAATTGTCACTGCCGCGGGTGGCAAAAATCTGATCCGTGTCATTGATAATGGTACTGGCATCCCAGCTGATGAACTCTCGCTAGCCATTGCTCGCCACTGCACCTCAAAAATGGGTGATGATGTCCATGACATCCGTGCCCTTGGCTTTCGCGGAGAAGCCTTGCCTTCCATCGGCTCTGTAGCGCGTCTCAAGCTTGTTTCACGCACCGCCAGTGCTGATGAAGCGCACGAGATCTTGGTTCAAGCGGGAAAGATTGATGGACCGCGCCCCGCCGCCGCTAATCGCGGCACGATGGTCGAAGTACGTGATCTGTTTTTTGCTATCCCCGCTCGTCTAAAATTTCTAAAGAGTGATCGTGCTGAAAACACTGCTATCACTGATATCATTAAGCGCATAGCCTTAGCCTTTCCTCATATCCGCTTTACGCTTTCGGGCAATGATCGTGGCCTTTTAGACCTTTCTGCCTGTAGCACGCAAAAAACTGGCCAACTTGAGCGTATGGGACAAGTTTTGGGCAAGGACTTTACTAAAAATACCCTTGATCTCCATGCCGTACGTGAAGCAGTAAAACTTACAGGTTTTGTGGGCCTACCCTCTTTTAACCGAAGCAATAGTTTGCAACAATTTGCCTATGTTAATGGCCGCCCCGTACGCGATAAATTGATCTTCGCCGCCATCAAAGCCGCCTATGCTGACGCCATTCCTCATGACCGCCACGCAGTAGTTGCGATTTTTCTTGAACTCCCCCCTCACGATGTAGATGTAAATGTTCACCCTGCTAAAGCCGATGTACGCTTTCGCGACCCCAGCTATATTCGTAGCTTGATCATTGGTGGTATCCGTGAAGCTTTGCAAAGCGCGGGCATCCGCTCTGCGCCTGCTAGTAGCCAAGCCATGTTTAATGCTTTTAAAGCCCCAACTGGCTTCTCACAAAATTCGCAAACAGCCTACCGATTTCCCCTTCCCACATCGAATAGTACTCTTTTTCATCAACCGCTTTTGCCGCCCCACGCCCTTAATGAGCCAAAAGATAATACATCATCTCCCTCTCCTGTACCCTCTGAAAGCGCCTCCGAAGCAATGGTAACCAACTATCCACTTGGGGTGGCGCGAGCCCAAATTTACAAAAACTATATCATTGCCCAAACTGATGATAGCCTTATTATTGTAGATCAACATGCCGCCCATGAACGCTTAATTTACGAAGCCCTCAAACAAGCACTTTATAAAGAGCCTTTACCGTCTCAACTGTTATTAATGCCCGAAATCGTTGAACTCCCAAGCGATGATGCTAATAATCTTGCTCAACACGCAGACGATTTACAAAAATTTGGCCTTATCCTCGAACCTTTTGGTCCAGAAGCTATCGTGGTGCGGGAAGTACCTGCTTTGCTCAATAAGGCAGATATCCAAGCCTTAATACGTGACCTTGCCGATGAAATTCAAGAACATGGCACTGCCCAAGGGATCAAAGCCATGCTTGATCACATCGCCGCCACCATGGCATGCCATGGATCTGTTCGGGCAGGACGCGTTTTGCGTGGTGAAGAGATGAACGCCCTGTTACGCCAAATGGAGGCTACCCCCAACGCTAACACTTGCAACCACGGCCGCCCTACCTATATTGAACTCAAACTTCACGATATTGAACGCCTATTTGGGCGTCGCTAAGGCTGAGCTGAAATCAAAGCTTTAATTCCTTCTAAAATTGCGCTAAAATGCAAAATAATCTGCATTTAACAGAAGGCATCCCATGCTATCCTTAGGCCAATCTGAAGCAAAACTTACTTACCAAAGCGGCGATTTTCGCATTAAAAAACCAGGAAATTATGTTACTTGCGCTATAAGTGGAGCGCCCATCCCCTTGGATGAGTTAAAATACTGGAGCTTCACGCGGCAAGAGGCCTATGCTACCTGTGAAATTTCTTACCAACGCGAATTAGAATGCAACCCGCGTCTGCGCTCCTTATTGCATAAAACTCTAAATAAGGAATCATAATTAAGCCACATGCTTTTTGCCATCGCTAGATAACCAAGAGCGCACCCTTTGCTTTCAATAATGCAAAGGCTGCGCCCTTTATCATACAGCGCGCGCCACTAAACCCAAGGCTGTTTATAATCGTAGCATCATTAATCTGCTTTGCTAGCACACGCGATTTAGCGTATCGCCTTTCTCTGGGGACTTCAATATCGCGTTACTCTTCCGTAGGCTCTAAAAGCCTATGTAAATGCACAATGTAATAGCGTTGCAAAGCATTATCGACACTGCTTTGTGCCTTCGCACGCCAAGCCGCTTCAGCCGTCTTATAATCGCCAAAGATACCGACAATGTCTAAGTTATCAAGGTCACGAAAGTGGTTGCCTTCAAGAGAGCTAAGTTCCCCCCCAAAAACAAGATGCAATAATTGTTTTGGTTGCGTTGTCTCTGTCATATGATTTCCTCAATAAGCTGTAATATACGTCTCGAAAGCCCTTCTCAACAAAAGCCATCAATAAATTACCAAATTTACTCATCCTTAAAGCTTATGTATACAAAGGGGACTTTTCACTAGATTAGATCTAAACTAACGCGGCAGCCTGAACAAGCGCTACCCCCAATTCTTGTTGAAAATTTCCACATCCTAATAAAAAACCATGTCGATAGGGGGGCAAACCATAGGTTATCGCGCGCAAGGTCAATGCGCCATCTTCTTGCTTCTCTAAGGCCGATAGAGCGCCGCCACATTCGTGTAAAATTAAGGCAGCTGCCGCAATATCCCAATCATGACAGTTAGGCCGCACCCAAAGAAAATCAAAACGGTTTTCTGCTACAAAAGCGATGCGGCAAGCAAGCGAAGGTACGTAAGGCGCACATTCTATCTTTTCTATCCATTGAGAACTAAAACTCCCCCGCATAGAAGACGCCAAAGAAATAACAGGCTTGCGTTCTAAACCCCTAGGTAAAGTAGCCATCCTTTCGCCGTTTAAAAATGCACCATCCCCAAGGCTTGCACTATAAAGCGTACCAGAAACAGGGCAATACAAAACCCCCACCACTGGCCGCCCCGCTTCCATAACAGCAACCGAGATACACCATTCGCTCTTATGCTCTAAGAAGCCGCGCGTTCCATCAATCGGGTCAACCATAAAATACCGCTGATAAAAACGCCGCGGCCGCTCATCGACCGTCTCCTCAGATATCCAACCATAATCAGACCGTGCGGCCAAAAGCTCTTGTTTTAAAAATCGGTCAATAACAAGATCAGCCTCACTGACAGGGGAATTTCCCGCCTTAATCCAAATCTCTACATCCTGCCGAAAATAACGCAAGGCAATATCGCCTGCTTGGCGACAGACGCGAGACAAAAGAGCAAGATCATCTTTATTCTCCGGCAAGCGTCATGCCCTCAATCATCAAGGTTGGTGCAGCAGTTGCATAGCGGCGGTCAAGATCATTCGCTGGGATGAGACGAGCCAACATGCTTAACAAATCACTAGCCAAGGTTACACCGCTTACAGGATAAGTGATCTCGCCATTTTCAATCCAAAAGCCTGAAGCGCCACGACTATATTGCCCCGTAATGAAATCAACCCCTTGGCCAAAAACTTCAGTAACATAGAAGCCATTTTTAACGCCCTGCAAAAGGCTATCTCGACTAATAGCGCCGGGCTCAATCGCAAAATTGCTACTACCAGGCTCAATGCCTGCACGCGAGCGTATACCACGACCATTAGGTTTTAAACCCAATTCCCGCGCTGTAGCTAATGATAATAACCAATAGCTCAACACGCCGTCTTCAATTGGATATAAAAGTGCGGCTGCCAATCCTTCTCCATCAAAAGGACGCGAGCCAATGCCACGCCGCCTCAGTGGATTATCACTGACCCGCACCTCAGGGCGCATGATCCTCTTGCCCATATGTGTCCGTAAAAGGCTTGTGCCGCGGGCTACAGAAGCGCCATTTAGCAAGCTAGCAATGTGACCTGCAATGCTACGTGCTACACGCGGGTCAAACACCGCATCGACCACTCCAGTTCTAGCCTGACGCCCACCCAAGCGCCGCACTGTGCGTTCTCCGGCTCTCCTCCCAACAACAGGTGGCCGCTCTAATTCATCATAATGCAACGCCGCTTCATATTCATAATCACGCTCCATTTCTGCGCCCTCACCAGCCACAACCCCGCAATGGCGCAAAAAATAACTCGTATCATAGTGCCCACAAAACCCAGCACTATTTGCTAAGATTAAACCCTGCGTCCCATAACTTGCTGTAGCTCCTTGAGCGTTCGTCACGCCCTCCACTTCTAAGGCTGCCGCTTCCATTACCAATGCATCTTCACGCAGTTTGTCCATACTAGGGATAAAACTATCTAATAAATCAAGATCTTCAGGGTCTTTTACCAAAAGATCAGACCCGGCAAGACCCGCATAAGGATCTTCGGGCGAAACTTTTGCCATTGCTACCGCACGTGTAGCTAAAGAAGAAAGATCTTCACCTGCATTAGCAGAAACAGTTGCAACCCTTTGGCCTACAAAAACCCGCAATGAAAAATGATCACCCTCGGAGGATTTTGTCTCTTCCACCTTACCAAGCCGCACCGTCACACTTGACGAATGATCGCGTACACTAACTGCTTCTGCAGAAGAAGCACCTGCCCGCATAGCAGCTTCCACTAGATGTGTCGCTTGATCTAGCTGCTTTTGCTTGTTGTCACTCTCAACGTGCATCACGCCTTCTTTCTCTGCTTGCTTGGCTATTTCAACCGTACCCTTTCCTAAGTTTATAAATAACTCTAACAGAAAGTTCAATCACTTATGGTTTGATAAAACCGGATCATACTATTACCATAAATGCGGGTATCAAGAAGATGAAAAGCCTTGTCCAGAACGATAGAAGCATCCATAGCTTCTTCTAAAACAAATAAAGTATCAAGCTGAGTCCATCCCCCAACGAGAGCCGATTGAAAAGCCCTCTCCCCTAAACCTTTACCATATGGCGGGTCAGCAAAAACCACATCAAAAGGCTTTATCGTACCGGCCATCCCTAATGTAGTAGCATCGCGACGCAAAATCCGCGCTTTACCTTGCAAAGATAAAGCTTCAATATTTTGTTGAATAATCCCACGCGCCTGCGCTAAAGTTTCTACAAAAAGCACAGCTTCCGCGCCGCGCGAAAGTGCCTCAGCTCCTAGGGCCCCTGTGCCAGCAAATAAATCTAACACGCGTTTCCCGCGCCAAAAATCCTGACTTCTATGGCTCAGAATATTAAACAAGCTCTCACGCGTGCGATCGCTAGTGGGGCGGATAGCTAAACTCTGAGGGGTAACAAGCCTATGACCAGAAAACTTACCGCCGACGATCCGCACGTTTACCTCCCTTTGCAAAGGGTTTAGTAAAAGAAGCCCGCTTCATAGAAGATCCCTCACGCTTTGCGGATGCATTTAATGGCTTACCTCCGCTAGGCGCGTTTTTCTTTTGATGCTCCTTGCGGCCTTCAAATGGCCTTTCCGCTTTAGAAAACTTAGAACCGCGGTTTTGTCCAAAACCTTCATGTTTCTCACGACTCGCAACACCAGAAAAAGGCTGTTTTTTTCCCTCATAAACCCTATCATCTCTGCGATTTGTTACATTAGGACGCTGACGTGGTGCCTCGCCATCATGCGCCACCGCACTAGCAAATCGACGCGGCCTCTCCCTATGCGTCCCATCCGGTTGCGTTATCTCATAACGTGCAGCCCTTTGAGTGCGCCGCGCCGTTTGCGGTCGCGCTCCTGACGCCATCCAAACATTACTCGCCCGCGAACGAGGCATTTGCGGCTTGTTGGCGCGTTCATCCTCTTGAGTCCCAACCTGAGCGCTCTTATCACGGCTACGCGTGGGCCCCTTCCTTTCCATATTACTACCCCTTTGTTTAAAAGGGGCTTGATCATCGCCATAGCGGGGCTTTACAGCTGAAAAAGCTTTATCTGAAACGACGCGCCCTTTCTCATTACCAACAGGCCTTCTCCGAGGGCGATCATGCTTTTCAACAGGGCGGGAAGAAATCCATTCCTTTTCCTCGTCCGCAACTTTTTGTTCCAGCTTAACTTCAGTCGCAACGGGACGGTTACAAAATGGATTTAAAATCGGAGCGTCAAAATCAACATTAGCTTCTTCTATTAAACGCTCGCCCAATTGATCGCGTAAAATGCGTCCCTTTATTTCTTGCACGCTACCTTCTGGTAAATCAGCAAGTTGGAAAGGACCAAAAGAAACACGAATCAAACGATTAACCGAGAGACCTAGGGCGCCTAATACATTTTTTATCTCACGATTTTTTCCCTCGCGTAGTGCCAAAGTTAGCCAAACATTACTACCTTGCTCCCGTTCAAGCGTAGCCTCAATAGCCCCATAAAACACGCCATCAACCGCAATGCCGTTTTTTAAGGCATCTAAAGCGCTTTGTTGCACTCGCCCATGGGCTCGCACACGATACTTGCGAACCCACCCCGTGGCAGGTAATTCCAAAATCCGAGCAAGGCCTCCATCATTGGTTAAAAGCAGAAGTCCTTCAGTATTGATATCAAGCCGACCCACTGAAAGTACCCGTGGCATCGTGGTAGGCAGGCGTTCAAAAACTGTGGGGCGCCCCTCTGGGTCTCTATGCGTTGTCACAAGGCCTACAGGCTTATGATAGAGCCACAGGCGCGTGCGCTCAATAGGTGGAAGTAACTTACCATCAATAGTAATTATGTCATCACGTTTTACATTCAAAGCAGGCGAAACCAAAACCTGATCATTCACCGCGATTCTACCTGCTAAAATCATCATTTCAGCATCGCGACGCGAAGCAATCCCCGCCCGCGCTAACCTTTTGGCAATACGTTCACCCTCATCACCTAAAGGTGTCAATAACGGCGTATAACTCTCTCTTTGACGCGGAACACGCGATTCCCGCGGCCTATGCGCCCTCTCTTTTTGTTTGGCACCATGGTGCTTTTGGGGCATATTTTTTTTGCCGCGACCCTCGTTCATTGTCTATCCTTATCAGCCTATGGTGCAGATTTTTGTAGCGATTTACCCAAAATATTGTAGAAACTTACCACAACACCACACTGGGATAAATACCTATGGCAAAGAGTATAGATAAGTCCACACTCCACTTTTTCAATTGAATCCCCGTTCGCACGAGGTTTAACCCGATGATCCCATTCCTGCAACTAGAATTTCATTCCCCCCGCTTTTGGCGATACCCAAGGCTTAAGAGTTAAAGCCATGAAACGTAGCCCAATGGCTCTCGCTCTGCATGAAGCAAAGTACGCCGCCGCCCGAGGCGAAGTTCCCGTGGGGGCAGTGATCATACACAAAGGCTTGCCCATTGCCTATGCAAGCAACCAAACCCGCACCACTCCCGATCCAACGGGACATGCAGAAATACGCGCAATACGCGCGGCTTGTGCCCTTTTAGGCCGAGAACGTCTCGTTGATTGCGATCTTTATGTCACCCTTGAACCATGTACTATGTGCGCGGGCGCTATTGCCCATGCCCGCCTCCGCCGCCTTTATTATGGAGCACGAGATCCAAAGGGCGGTGCAGTAGAATCGGGCGTACGATTCTTTCATCAGTCCACCTGCCATCACCAACCCGAAATCTATAACGCAATAGGAGAACGAGAATCTAGCCTTTTACTTAAAACATTTTTTGCTCGTCTACGCCTCTGAACAAAAGCGACTTTTCTTTAAATTAGCAGTAAAACTCCCTTTAAATGCGCTTATTCAACCGTGACAGATTTAGCTAAATTACGCGGCTGGTCAATATCACGCCCCAAAATGCGTGCAACATGATACGCCACCAATTGCAACGGAACTGCATACAGAATGGGAGAAATAAACGTAGGTATAGATGGTAGAATCAAAGAATCTACCCCATCAACCCCGTGGCTTTTTGCCCCATTCTCATCAGTAATGAGAAGAATCTTACCGCCGCGCGCCGCCGCTTCCCGCATATTAGACATAGTTTTTTCAAACCACTTATCAAAAGGTGCAACCACCACAATGGGCATTTGTGAGTCAATCAAAGCGATGGGGCCGTGTTTTAATTCCCCCGCTGCATAGGCTTCGGCGTGTAGATACGATAATTCCTTCAGTTTCAACGCCCCCTCAAGCGCTAAAGGGAAAGAGGGACCACGCCCCAAATACAGCACACTCCTTGCCTCTATCAAAGGCGAGCAGAAACGAATAATTTCTGCATCCAATTGCAAGACCTTATGAAGATAACTAGGAACCTTCAACAATTGGAAAAGGAGATTTTGCTCCTCCTCTCCCGTAAGGCGCCCACGCGCCTTTGCCGCTTCTAAGGATAAAAGAGCTAAGCTAACTAATTGACAAGTAAAGGCTTTGGTAGAGGCCACACCAATTTCTGGGCCGGCTAGGGTAGGAAAAACATGATTAGCCTCACGCGCCATGCTTGATTCTAGAACATTCACAAGCGCCGCCACTTCCACACCCCTATCGCGACAATAGCGCATAGAGGCCAAACTATCCGCAGTCTCTCCCGATTGAGAGACAAAAAACGCTACACTCTCTAAATCAAGCGGTGGCTCGCGGTAACGGAATTCTGATGCAACATCTATATCAACCCCAAGCATCGCAAGGCTTTCAAACCAATAACGGGCGATTGACGCGGCGTAATAGGCTGTACCACAACCCGAAAATACTAAGCGTTTGATACCATTCCAATTAATCGCTTGGCTTATAGAACGTAACTGCCGCGCTTCTAGATCGACGTAATGAGCCAATGTTTGAGCAACAACATCAGGTTGTTCAAAAATTTCCTTCTCCATAAAACAATGGTAATTCTCTTTAGAAACTTGAACCTGCGCTGTGGTACAGTGGGTAATCTTGCGCTCTACTTCTTGATCATCTGCATTATAAATCACCGCACCCGCCTTATGGATAAGAGCATAATCCCCATCCTCTAAATAACAAATCTTGCGGGTGAATGGTGCCAAAGCAAGGGAATCAGAACCGACAAACATCTCACCTTCGCCCATCCCCAAAACAAGCGGCGGCCCAGAGCGCGCAGCAATCATCGTATCGCCATAGTTCGCAAAAAGCGCGACAAACGCAAAAGCGCCACGCAATTGTTTAAGTGTTCCCCTAACGGCCTCTAATGGGGTTTTACCCGCTTTTAAAGCTAAACTTAATAAATGAACAATCGTTTCTGTATCCGTTTCACTTTCAAAAATGCACCCACTCGTTTCAAGCGCTGCGCGTAAAGTACCAAAATTCTCAATAATGCCATTATGAACCACTGCAACGGTGCCATTCATATGGGGATGAGCATTACGCTCGCATGCCTTGCCATGGGTCGCCCAGCGCGTATGCCCGATACCTGCAAAACCCCCAATAGGCGTTTCTTCATATTTTTTTTCCAAATGATGTAATTTACCTGCTGCACGCAAGCACCGTAGGTGATCCGTTTCCAAAGTGGCGATGCCAGCAGAATCATAGCCACGATACTCTAACCGCTTAAGCCCCGCCAACAAAAGCGGTGCAACCGGCTTCTTGCTAATGATCCCAATAATCCCACACATGCAATCTTTCCCCTTCTTTGATAAACCCTCTATCCATGCAAGATAAAACAGATTATCATTATCAGCCTCAGGACAATTTTTAGCCACATCCCTATGAGATTAACGGCGTTAAAGGATCAGAGCTCCCCTCTATGACAATCATCGCGTCTACTGATAAGCCGAAAAAAAAACATGCGCAATAAAATTATCCTTGCTCCCCTCCGGCTATTTTCCCCTCTAATTCCGGGTCTGCTCCTATGTGCTGCTATTTCGATAGGCGCGCAGTTCATTGTATGGCTTCAACGAGCCTTATTTAGCGGTGTTTGGCTAGAAAATCTGGTTTTGGCCATTTTGCTTGGTATACTTATCCGTAGCTTATGCCCCATACCACCGGCAGCTAAAAGAGGTATTGACTTTGCCGCCAAAACCCTACTTGAAATCGCCGTTGTGTGCTTGGGAGCCAGCATCAGCTTCCATACTATTCAACAAGCAGGAACCCTTATTTTTTTGGTCATTGCCGTGACCGTTATCTTAGTAATCTTATTAAGCTATCTTTTAGGGCGCTTGACAGGGCTTTCTTCACCACTTGCCTTGCTAGTAGCTTGTGGGAATGCTATTTGTGGCAATTCTGCCATTGCAGCGGTAGCGCCTGTCATCCGTGCTAAAGGTGATGACGTGGCTGCGGCAATTGCATTTACCGCTGCATTGGGCGTTCTTACCATCCTCCTTTTACCCCTTGCCATCCCTCTCTTTAGCCTTTCCTTAGGGCAATATGGTTTTTTAGCTGGTATGACTGTCTATGCCGTGCCCCAAGTTTTGGCCGCAACAGCTCCTATCTCTCCATTAAGCACACAAATTGCTACCTTTGTTAAGCTCTTGCGGGTTTTATTTTTAGGACCAATAGTTTTTATCCTAGCCATCATTTTTCAAAACAAGACGGCCGAACGACCTGCAATCATAAAATTCATCCCCCCTTTTATCATAGGCTTTATCACGCTTATGACGGCACGTTCCTTACATCTTATCCCCACAAGCGCTTTAGCCATATTGAAAACAAGCGCTAACCTCTTAACCGTTTTTGCTATGGCTGGACTTGGGCTTGGGGTCGATATACGTACCCTAAAACGAGCTGGTGGACGCGTAGTGCTTGTGACCATAGCTTCACTCGCCTTAATGGCGACAATCGTTTTACTTTGGCTTAGTATCCTCCCCTTAAACTCACTTGAGGCTTAAAGTAAATCATCGATGTGCTTCTAGAACCTTAAACCCATGCCCTTGTTGATGACAATAAACTTGACGAAAACGCTCATTCAATAAAGCTTCATAAGGCAATTGTCGGTTGGCAACCATCAAAAGACGTCCACCCCGCTTTAATACTTTAGCAGCAACATCAATAAAGTACTTTCCCAAACCAATATCTCGGCGTTGACCAGTATGAAAAGGTGGGTTCATAACCACCGTATCATAAACTGTTATAATTTCCTCTACTACCACATCATGCCAATAAAAATGCACCGGTCGTATTGTAGCCGCTAAGCGTTGTTCCGCTGCTCCTAGAGCTTCATAATCAGCCTCATAAAGATCAAGCACTTTCAATTGTGGTGCACGTAAAATAGCATGGGATAGATAGCCCCAGCCCGCCCCTAAATCGGCTACCCGCCCGAAGGCAACCTTATCTATAAAGGGTAACAAAAGCTCTGAACCCTTATCAACCTTACCATGAGAAAACATACCCGCTTGCGTAACAAAGCCATCCCCAAAATAGCAGGGGGGATCATAAAGCGTTGCTAACATCCTAAAATCAACAATAGCAGGACGCTCCAACCAAAATACCTGTCCATGATTTTTGCTTTCACGACCCAAAAGAGGAGCGATCTTTTGCGCCCACATAAGAAAAGATTTTACACCCGTTCGATTTCCTCCCGCCACCACCATGAATCCACCAGCCGATAAGCGCGCTAAAAGATCAAGAAATCGATTTTTATTATAGGCAACAGACTTACCTAATTGCAAAATAGCCCCCGCATACAACGCACCTTTATCGGGTAGACTAGGGAAGCATCGCAAACCCGCCGCCGCAAAGCACAAAAAATTTCCTCTCCATGGCGTAATATGGTGACAATACTGCGCCCATTCCTTAATCGGCAAATCCTCTAAACCGTGGGTTAGCCATAACGCATCAGAGCTAGGTGGGGCTAGCCTATTGGTTTCAAATGGTAAAAAAATTGGCATCGGCGTATCTTATATCCCACGTATTACATAACAAAAAACATTGTCAACTGCTTCGCTGTCTTTACTTCTCTCAACAAAAAAGCAAACCCTAAAGGGTTTGCTTTTTTACTCTAACAGCTTAAATAAAGAAAACACTCACCCTGAAAAACATCAGAGCATCATCACTAAATAAAAGAGACAGCGCTTAATCCCTACGGCGTGGTCGACGCTTCCGATCTACCGCTTCTTCACCGTGGTCTTCAATCGTATCGGCCTCATCAAGACTAAGTTCTTGCCCCGTCTCTTGGTCAATCGCTTTCATGGATAAGCGCACTTTACCACGTTCATCAAAGCCAACCAATTTCACCCAAACACGGTCACCCTCTTTAACAATATCGGTCGTTTTTGCCACCCGCTGGTTGGATAATTGTGAAATATGCACCAAACCATCCCGTGGACCAAAGAAATTAACAAAAGCGCCAAAATCAGCCGTCTTTACCACGGTTCCTTCATAAATATGCCCGACTTCGGGTTCATCAATAATGGAATGAATCCAACGTTTAGCGGCGTCGATAGATTTAGCGTCCGCAGAGGCAATGGTGATTGTACCATCATCATCAATGTTAATCTTAGCACCCGTTTGCTCAACAATCTCACGAATCACCTTACCGCCAGTGCCAATCACCTCGCGGATCTTATCAACCGCAATATGCATCATTTCAATACGAGGAGCAAACTCCCCTAATTCAGACCGCGCAGTATCCAATGCTTTGGCCATTTCATCCAAAATGTGAATTCGACCGCCCTTAGCTTGCTCTAAAGCGATCTTCATGATCTCTTCGGTAATACCATCAATCTTAATGTCCATCTGCAAAGAGGTGATCCCCTTTTCAGTGCCCGCAACTTTAAAATCCATATCACCCAAATGGTCTTCATCACCCAAAATATCTGACAGAACTGCAAAGCGCTCACCTTCTTTAATAAGCCCCATGGCAATCCCTGCGACAGGCCGTGCCAAAGGTACACCAGCATCCATCAAGGCCAAAGAAGCGCCACATACGGTAGCCATGGAAGAAGAGCCGTTCGATTCAGTGATCTCAGACACAATCCGCAAAGTATAAGGAAAACTTTCTTTACTTGGTAGCATAGGGTGGATAGCTCTCCACGCTAATTTCCCATGGCCAATCTCGCGGCGCCCAGGCGACCCCATACGCCCCGTTTCTCCAACTGAAAAGGGCGGAAAATTATAATGAAGCAAAAAAGTTTCTTTGTGAAGCCCTGTCAGCGTGTCGATATATTGCTCATCCTCGCCGGTTCCCAAAGTAGCCACAACCATGGCTTGTGTTTCACCACGCGTAAACAACGCTGAACCATGGCTGCGCGGCAAAATGCCAACTTCTGAAACAATCGGACGTACGGTAACCAAGTCACGACCATCAATTCGATGACCGGTATCCAAAATATTCCAACGAACAATCTTGGCTTGTAAGCTTTTAAAAACCGTGGCGACTTGCTCCTCCGTATAGGAAGTGTCCACCCCATCAATAGGCACAAATTTTTCCAAAACTTTAGCTTTAATCGCGTTTACCGCGCTATAACGCTCTTGCTTATCGGTAATGCTATAAGCAGCGCGTAGATCTTTTTCTACTAAAGCTAACATCGCATCTTCAAGAGAGGCTAGGTTTTCAGGTGTAAAGTCACGCGGGTCAAGGGCTGCTACTTCTGCCAATTGAATAATAGCGTCAATGACTGGCTGAAAGCCTTGCTGGCCAAACATCACTGCGCCCAACATCACATCTTCGGGTAATTCTTCTGCTTCGGACTCCACCATCAAAACTGCATCGCTAGTGCCAGCAACAACAAGATCCAATTTGGATTCAGGCATTTCATCAATATGAGGGTTAAGAACATATTGCCCCCCAATATAGCCAACGCGGGCACCACCAATCGGTCCCATAAATGGTACACCCGAGAGGGTGAGAGCAGCAGAGGCGGCAACCAGCGATAAGATATCAGGATTGTTTTCCATGTCATGCTGCAAAACAGTAACAATCACCTGTGTCTCGTTCTTATAGCCATCGGCAAAAAGCGGCCGAATAGGCCGGTCAATCAAGCGAGAAACCAATGTTTCATTCTCACTTGGGCGCCCTTCGCGTTTAAAATAGCCGCCAGGGATCTTACCCGTAGCATAGGCTTTTTCTTGATAATTTACTGTAAGTGGGAAAAAATCTTGTCCCTCTTTTGGTTCCTTAGCCGAAACCACCGTCGCCAAAACTACGGTTTCACCATAGGTAGCCATAACCGCCCCGTCGGCTTGGCGTGCCACTTTACCCGTTTCCAAGGTAAGCGAACGCCCTGCCCATTCAATTTCTACTTTATGTGTTTTAAACATCTTCATCCTTAAGGATAATGGTAAATAATACCGTTTATATAGTGTCTATCTTATTGCCACCATGGGCAAGACAACAAGAAGTTTACTAAATAACTCACCTAAGCGAGCCGATGAAGGATACAATATCCGCCATATTTTTAACCATAAACGTCCAGTAATCCTGCCCCATGAAAGCTTGCATTTAACAAATAAGGCGGGGCCAAGCCCCACCTTGTTTCCATTGACGGCTAACGGCGCAAACCAAGCCGACTAATAAGGTTTTGGTACCGAGCTTGGTCAACGGATTTCAAATAATCCAAAAGACGGCGGCGTTGAGAAACCAATTTTAAGAGCCCACGCCGAGAATGGTTATCCTTTTTGTGAGATTTAAAATGCTCAGTCAAATTAGCAATCCGCTCTGACAAAACAGCCACTTGCACTTCGGGCGAACCAGTGTCACCTTGTTTGGTTGCATATTCAGCCATTAAAGCTTGTTTACGTTCAGGGGTAATCGACATCCATCCATCCTTTCATTTGAGGAAAATCGCCCATGGCCAAGATGTCGTCCAGCCAAGGCGTACATACAATGGGCAACGCCCTATAGCACACTTCACCATATAACAAAGCCTTGCTAAAAACCAGTTCTTTTTCACGCTCCAAATACCCGCCGCGGTTTAAACTGACCTTGCTCTAAGACGCCAATTGCCACCAGTCGTCCCTTTTGGCTTACCCAAAGGTCTTCCTCATCAAACGGCCCACCTTGGCCGCGCAAAAGAATGGCATTACCCGCGCGCACACGTCGCGCTTCTTCATCATTGAGTGAATAATGAGGAACAAATTCTAAGGCAGCGCCCGTTTCAATCAAAAACGCATCCAAAGCATCAAAATTGCGGAAACGTAAAGGGATTTCACCATTTTCATCATCTTTTGGCACGGCTTTCGCTTCCAGCACGTTCAATTCTACCATATCTTCCTGATCAAAAGGCGCCACTTCGACGCGCCGTAATTCAGCAATATGGCCATAACAGCCCAAATCGCGACCTAAGTCACGCGCAAGAGAGCGCACATACGTACCTTTGCCACACACCACTTCAAAGCGGGCACGACCTCCTTCGTCTATACCCAAAAGGGTCAATCTATCAATTTCCACCTCGCGGGCAGGGATTTCCACCACTTCTCCCTCACGCGCCAAATCATAAGCACGGCTACCAGCAATTTTAATTGCCGAGAATTGTGGCGGCGTTTGCCAAATCACACCACAATATTTGGGAAGTAGCGCCAAGATCTCTGCTTCCTGCGGCCGCTTATCTGATGTTTTAACAACATTACCCTCAAGGTCATCAGTATTACGTTCTTCTCCCCATGCTATAACGAAGTGATAAACCTTCGTCCCTTCCATTACATAGGGAACAGTTTTTGTAGCCTCACCCAAAGCAATGGGTAAAAGCCCTGATGCCAAAGGATCAAGCGTACCTGCATGACCCGCCTTTTCCGCTTGGAATAGCCATTTGATCTTAGCCACCGCTTCAGTCGACCCCATGCCCTTTGGCTTGTCTAAAATCACCCAGCCTGAAACGGATCTGCCTTTTTTCTTACGCATCCGCGCCATTGTTTTCATCCTCTTCTGGGGCCGCTAAATCGCGCTTGACTGCGGGCGAGCGCAAAAGCGCATCAATTTTGGCAAAATTATCAAAACTAGTATCCAGATAAAACCGAAATTGCGGCATATATTTCATCTGGCGCAAATCTTGACTTACAAGCCCCCGAATAAAGCGGGCATTACGGTTTAATGCCATAACAATCGGCTCACGCGCGTATTCACCAAGAGGGGCGACATAACAAGAAGCAATCTTGAGATCCGGCGACATCTGCACCTCAGAAACAGAAATTAAAACCCCGTTTAACAATGGATCGTGAAAAGGCCCCCGCTGTAAAATAGGAGCCAAAATATGGCGCACCTGTTCACCGACCCGTAATTGCCGGGCTGTTGGCCCCTTTTGATTTCGCGTCTTTTGCATATATCACCTGCCTCAAAACCCGCCCAAAAGCCCCCACTTTACCTCAAGATAAATTCGAAACATAGGGGCATAAATACACTGAAATATAACTGCGTATATCTGTGTGGAGTCAAACACACTCTACAGGTTAAAGCCCTCTGCCTGTTCAACAAAACCCTACACTAGCAAGGCTCTTGAATGGGCAGGGTCTAAACCGCTACTGACTGCGCCAAAACCGTGTGCATTCCAAAAAAACAACTAAAGGCTACGACGAATATGCTCAACCCGAAAAGCTTCAATAACATCACCAGCGCGAATATCATCGTAGTTTTCAAAGGCCATCCCGCACTCTTGCCCCACTTGAACTTCACTTACTTCATCCTTAAAGCGCTTGAGTGTTTTCAAACTGCCTTCATGAATCACAACATTATCACGCACCAGCCGCACACCGACCCCGCGTTGTATCTTGCCTTCAGTTACACGACAACCCGCCACTTTTCCAACTTTGGTGATATTAAACACTTCCAAAATCTCTGCATTACCAAGAAATGTCTCACGCCGCTCAGGCGAAAGCATCCCCGACATCGCCGCTTTCACATCATCAACAAGATCATAAATGATGTTATAATAACGTATTTCAATGCCCTGAATTTCTGCCGCATCCCGCGCTTGTTTATTAGCCCGTACATTAAAGCCAATAATGGCGGCTTGGGATGCCTCTGCTAAGGAAACATCGCTTTCCGTTACCCCACCAGCGCCTGCATGAACAATCCGCGCCCGCACTTCATCATTGCCCAATTTTTCCAAAGCTGCGATAATCGCTTCAATTGAACCCTGCACATCACCTTTTATGACAAGAGGAAACTCCTTTGCCCCGCTGATTTGCAACTTATTCATCATTTGCTCAAGCGAACCACGCGAACCTGCTTGGCGCGCTACGGCCTTCTCACGCGCTAGGCGCTGACGATATTCCGAAATACCACGGGCTTGAGCCTCATTATGTACCACAGCGAATTGATCACCTGCTTGCGGCGTTCCTTGCATACCCAAAATTTCCACAGGCATTGAAGGGCCTGCTTCTTTTAAATGTTGCCCTGTATCATTAATAAGGGCACGAACCCGCCCCCATTCATTTCCAGCAACAATAATATCAGAGGGGTGCAAAGTTCCCTTTTGAACCAGAACCGTTGCTACTGACCCGCGACCGCGGTCAAGTTTAGCCTCAATTACTACACCACATGCTGTCCGTTCAGCATCTGCTTTCAAGTCAAGAATTTCTGCTTGTAGCAAAATAGCATCTAATAAAGCATCAAGATTTTGTCCCGACTTGGCCGACACCTCTACCTCAAGGGTTTCCCCCCCCAAAGATTCAACAAAGACCTCGTGTTGCAAAAGCTCTGTGCGTACCTTTTGAGGATCGGCTGCAGGTTTATCAATCTTATTGATCGCAACAATAATTGGTACCCCAGCAGCCTTAGCGTGGTTAATCGATTCAATAGTTTGTGGCATCACACTATCATCAGCTGCTACCACCAAAATCGCAATATCAGTGGCTTGCGCGCCGCGGGCTCGCATAGCCGTAAAGGCCGCATGCCCAGGCGTATCAATGAAAGTAATCTTCTGCCCATTATGCTCTACCTGATAAGCACCAATATGCTGAGTAATCCCCCCCGCTTCCCCAGATACAACATTAGCTTTACGGATAGCATCCAAAAGCGAAGTCTTACCATGATCCACATGTCCCATAATGGTCACAACAGATGGACGGCGTTTCATCTTGCTTTCATCATCTGGTAAATTGAAGATCCCTTCTTCAACATCTGATTCGGCCACCCTTTTCACCGTATGGCCAAATTCTACCGCGATCAATTCGGCAAGATCTGCATCAATCACGTCGCCAGGCTTCATCATCTGACCTTGCTTCATCAAATATTTAATCAAATCGACCGAACGCTCTGCCATGCGCTGAGCTAATTCTTGAATGGTGATAGTTTCAGGCAAGACTACTTCGCGCGAAATTTTTTCCCGCGGCTCTTGCATAAGAGCCCGCTTGAACTTTTCTTGTCGCCGCCGCATCGCTGCCATAGAACGACCACGCGCATCACTATCATCATCAAAGGCACTGTTCAAAGTCAATTTCCCGCGCCGACGATCTTCAGTACCCTTCACAGCCTTGGGTGCACGAACTTCCGGTTTAGCTACCACACTGCGTCGATTGCGACGGTTGGCCTCATCGCCTTCGCCATCAACTAATTCACGCTTAATAGGTGCAGGTGTAAGCTTAGCTTTAGACCCCTGCTCTACAGACCGCCCCGTCGTTTGGGCGCGCTTTCCTGATACCGCTATTTCTTGCGCTTTTTTCATCTCTGCAACAGGCGCCGCAGCTTCAAGAGCCGAGGCTTCTTCTTGAGCCTTTTGCAGCGCCTCTCCAGCCGCCTGCCGTGCTATCTCTTCTGTACGCCGCGCTTCTTCTTGGACTAACCGTTCTGCTTCAGCGGCCGCCTGCTGTTTAGCCTCTTCTATAGATCTTAAATGCGCCTCTTCAAGAGCGCGCAAACGAGCATCCATTTCCGTTGAAGATAGCTTACGACCAACGCTCTTGTTACTACTTGATCTTGCTGTACGATTTAAAGAAGAACGCCCCTGCGTTGCCACATGAGGCTTCGCGATAACAGTTTCAGGCTTTGCTTCTGGTTTAGAAATTTTCCGCCGCTTAGTTTCGACAACCACAGCTTTGCTCCGGCCATGGCTAAAACTTTGCTTGACCGTACTTGTTTCAACGCCCGCCCGTTTTAAAGTAAGCGTTTTCTTTGCTGTTGTTTTGTCGTTATCGTGTTCACTCATTCCATTTCCTTCACGGCTATACCGTTATCCGCGCACCGCACGTCTCATCACGATAGGCACACCATTTTTCTATCGCACCCATCAATCCCGCTGCCGCTTGCCCATGTAATAAAGCTGCGTGTACCACAGGATGCCCTCCAAAAGCTACAGCCATTTCTTCCGCACTAAACAAAGACAGGATTGCGATATTTTTACCAGTCTTTTGTTGCAATGCATAGGTTGTCTGCAAAATTTTGCGTCGCCCATCTTCAGCGGCCTCTTCGGCATGAAAGACCAAAACCACCTCACCAGCCCGGATCGCAGCCGATACCTTAGCTGACCCGGCCACCAAAACACCAGCCTTACGCGCTAAAGCTAATTGAGCACAAGCCCTTTTGCGCAATAACACTTCTACACGTTGAGGCAGATCATCCTCCACTATTATATCTGCCTTAAAAGCACGCTGAAAAGCACGCCGCTTGACTGCATCTATTAAAACTTGACGCCGCGCCAGAGTCCAAGCGCCCCGGCCTGGTAAGTGCGCTTTCAGATCTGCTACAACTCGCCCATCAGGCGCAATAACAAAACGAATCAGATCTTGTATTTGCTTTGTCTCCCGCGTCACGATGCAGGTACGTTCGACCATCGGCCACTACCCCGTTTCTCACTCAGTCTCATCCGAAGATCCTTCGGCCGCCTGAAGTGCATCATCTTCCACTTCTTCAAAAAGATCAACTTCGTCAATCCAGCCAACATGCAAACGCGCCCCCAAAATCATCGCTTCCGCATCAGTGCGACTCAAATCAAAAGATGACAAAATGCCCAAATGTTGCTTAGTTTCACCCTTAGTCCGTTCACACCAGCCCACGAGGTCGTCCACCGCGCAACCCGCAAAATCCTCAACGGTTTTAACCCCCTCCTCGCCAAGAGCTACCAGCATCGCAGTGGTCATATTCGGCAATTGCCGCAAGTCATCCGCTACACCAAGGCTTTGCCGCTTTTCATCCAAAGCACGCTCTTGTGCGTCTAGATATTCACGAGCGCGCGTTTGAATTTCCGTCGCCGTATCTTCATCAAACCCTTCAATAGTCGCAATTTCATTAAGAGCTACATAAGCAACTTCTTCCACGGAATCAAAACCTTCAGAGGCCAAAAGTTGTGCAACCATTTCATCCACATCAAGCGCCTGCATAAAGAGTTTACTACGCTCAATAAATTCCTTCTGACGATTTTCCGATTCTTCCTTTTCGGTCAGAATATCAATGCCCCACCCCGTTAATTGCGAAGCCAAACGTACGTTCTGTCCACGCCGACCAATCGCCAAGCTCAATTGATCATCAGGCACAATCACTTCAATCCGTTCAGCGTCTTCATCAAGCACCACCTTTGCCACTTCAGCAGGCTGCAAAGCATTAACAATAAAACTTGCTGCATCTGCCGACCAAGGAATGATATCAACCTTTTCTCCCTGCAATTCGCCAACCACTGCTTGCACACGACTTCCACGCATCCCCACACAAGCGCCCACCGGATCAATAGAAGCATCGCGCGAAACAACGGCTATTTTTGCACGCGAACCAGGGTCACGTGCAACTGCTTTAATCTCAATAATACCATCATAAATTTCTGGCACTTCCATGGTAAATAATTTAGCCATAAATTGCGGGTGCGTCCGTGATAAAAAGACCTGATGCCCACGGGGCTCACGCCGCACATCGGCCACGAAAGCCCGAATCCGATCTCCATAACGAAAAGCTTCCCGCGGGATCAACTCATCCCGGCGCACCACCGCCTCGCCACGCCCTAGGTCGACAATCACATTGCCATACTCCACCCGCTTAACCGTACCAGAAACAATTTCACCTAATTTATCTTTGAATTCATCATATTGCTGGTCGCGCTCCGCATCACGCACCCGTTGCACAATTACTTGTTTAGCCGATTGAGCAGCAATCCGACCAAAATCCATAGATGGCAGGGGATCTGATAGAATATCACCGATCTGGGCATCAGGCTTACGGTCTTTCGCCATTTCTAGAGAAATCTGCGTAGCATAGTCCTCTACTTTTTCCACTACTTCCAACAAGCGCTGAAGTTTAATCTCCCCCGAACGTGCATTGATGTCAGCACGGATATTGGTTTCTAAGCCATAGCGCGAACGCGCTGCTTTTTGAATCGCGTCAGCCATGGCGGCAATTACAACTTCACGGTCAATCGACTTTTCCCGCGCCACAGCATCAGCAATTTGCAAAAGCTCTAATCTGTTCGCACTCACAGCCATTGATAATCTCCTTTTTCACCGCTTGAAGCGGCCCATTATATCCGTTCTCAAAACCCATCGAAAGACTTCCGCCCTTCTGCTTAGCGCCCTACCAAACGCCTAAACACCGTCCTCGCCAAGGTCATCCTCAGGAATTAGCCCCTGACGTAATGCCTTATCCTTCCTTAAGGCCGCTCGGATAAGATCATCGGTAAGAACCAAGCGTGCATCGATAATTTGCTCAAATAGGATTTTTACCTGCATCGTTTCACCATAAGCAAGTTTATCGGCGATAAGCACAAAGCCCTGTTCATCCACATCGCTTATAACACCCCGAAATTTACGACGCCCATCAATAGAGCTCCGCGTTTCCACCTTTGCTATATAATCTTTCCAATGAGCGAAATCAGATTTGCGTACCAGCGGGCGATCAATTCCGGGAGATGAAATTTCCAGATGATATTTGCGTTCAATAAGATCCTCCACATCCAAAAGGGGAGAAATTGTACGGCTAACCAGCTCACAATCATCAACGCTCATCAACCCATTAGCACGCTCGGCCATGATCTGCAAAGTGAGGCCATTTAATCCTAAAAGCCGCACCTGCACCAAACGATAACCTAAAGGCAAAAGCACAGGTATCAGTAAAGCAGCGATTTTTGCTTCCACCCCTACTTCTTCAAGAAGACGGGGCTCATTAATATCCACTAGGCGCATTACGTCCTGCATCATACCCTCAATGATACCATTTCTGGCAATGGCGTTGCAAAGGACCTTAAACAAAAAGAGCGGGCTTGGGACCCACTCTTCATCACAAGATCAAGATTTCCTTCACTATACACGAAAATATGGCTGCTTTCAACCCCCAACGCTCATACATCACGCACCACAATTTCAAAACGCGCCATCAAGAGCGCCTTAAAGGCGCAAAAAAGTAAGGTAGGCTGGCACTCGACCTGCTAGCAAAGCTTTGGCTTCATAGCGCGTGCTAGGCCACGCTATGAAGGGTATTTGCCAATCTTCTGGCCCCTTTGCTACCCAATCAAAGGCGGAATGATGCATCATATGCCTGAGCGTCCAATTTACATAAGTGTCAATATCACTTACAAAACGAAAAACTCCTCCACTTTTTAGCACGCGCGCAAAACGATTCAAATTCTTTTCATTCACAAAACGCCGCTTCCAATGTTTTTTCTTGGGCCAAGGGTCAGGATAAAAAAGATCAATCCCATTAAGACAAGCATCAGGCAACCAATCTAGTAGCAAAGTTGCATCATCATCATAAAGACGCAAACGTTGCTGCAATGAAGGTGCCTCATCAATACGATGCAAAAGCTTTATCATACCATTTACAAAGGGCTCAATCCCAATAAAACCCATAGTTTCACACCGCGCCACCTCATGACACAGATGTTCACCACCCCCAAAACCGATTTCCAACCGCACACCACTAACGGGCGTTGGGAAAAGCTGTGTAAGCGCCATGGGCGGCTTTTGTTGCAAATTAAGCTTTAAAAGAGGCAAAAGACGCTCCGCACGCGCCATTTGTCCTTCGCGTAATGCTTTTCCCTTCCGCCGCCCAAAAAAGGCTTCACTCATCCGAGTCTTCAGCATAATTCTTTATCACTTACTTGGTTTGCGATCGCCTGCTGCAAAGGTTTCACCAAATCGGTGCGCTCCCAAGAAAAGGACCCATCGCGCCCAGGCCGGCGGCCAAAGTGGCCGTAAGCAGCAGTTTTTGCGTAAATGGGACGATTCAAATTAAGATGTCGACGAATGCCGCTAGGCGAAAGATCCATAGATTGTCGAATCGCTACTTCAACCTGATCTTCCTTCACCCGCCCCGTTCCATGCAAGTCTACATAAAGAGAAAGCGGTTGCGCCACTCCTATAGCATAAGAAATTTGAATCGTACAGCGATCTGCCAAACCGGCCGCCACAACATTCTTAGCTAAATAGCGGGCTGCATAAGCAGCTGAACGGTCAACCTTTGTAGTATCCTTACCAGAAAAGGCACCTCCTCCATGAGGAGCGGCGCCTCCGTAGGTATCAACAATGATCTTCCGCCCCGTCAAACCAGCGTCACCATCAGGCCCCCCTATAACAAACCTACCTGTTGGGTTAATATACCAACGACAATCAGCGGCAATTGCAATATCAGCCAAAGCAATACGAATATGAGGCTCTACCACCGTACGTACCTTAATGCTATCCCAATTGGGATTAAGGTGCTGGCTGGACAATACAATGGACGTCACTTCGCATGGAACACCATTTTCATAACGCACTGTAACTTGACTTTTAGCGTCAGGCCCCAAAAAAGCGGCCTCGCCCTGCTTTTCATGACGCGCTTTTGCTAATTGGGCCAAAATCTTATGCGCATAATAAATAGGAGCAGGCATAAAATCGGCAGTTTCACGACAAGCATAACCAAACATAATGCCTTGGTCACCCGCCCCTTCGCTTGTTTGAATATCAGTTGCTTCATCGACACCTTGGGCAATATCTGCCGATTGCGCGTGCAAAAGCACATCTACCTTCACCTTTTTCCAGTGAAAACCTTCCTGTTCATAACCGATTGACCGAATCGCTCGCCGAGCTAAGGCTCGAAAACGCGCAGGATTGATTTGCCAATGACCAGAAGCATCACGCAACAAACCTCCATCTCGGCTTCTTTTTAAAAGACTTTTCGGCACCCGCGCCTCGCCTGCGATAATAATCCGATTAGTAGTAGCCAACACTTCACACGCCACGCGTACCAACCAAGGATCCATCCCCACCTTGAGTGCTTCTCTATAAATCATATCTACAATTTCATCAGAGATACGGTCGCAAATTTTATCAGGATGACCTTCTGATACAGATTCACTGGTAAAAAAGTAATTTTTATGCCCCACGTGTCACCCTCGCAAGCAAAACCATAGCCCAAAGTTCATTCGCCTAACAAAGCATATTTTTATAGAGAAAGTCTACAGCGTTATCCCCCACTGTTGCGAGGGCTATAGCATTCAATAACCTTCGCAGTCAAACTCACTATCTTAGCCTATAAATTCCCATCAAATTCGCCACTAGATAAAGCCTTAACAAGGTCAATGATTTTGCGCCGCACTCTAGCCTCACGGATATTTGCAAAAGCCCGCATCAATTGAATTCCTTCACTACTCGAACAGAAATCCAAAAAAATTGCATCCGGCTCCGCAAAGCTCTCAGCAGCCTGTGTTTTTTGTGAGTTTTCAAAAAAATATGCAACTGGTACATCTAAAATGGCCGCAATTGCCTGTAGACGACTAGCACCCACACGATTCGTACCCTTTTCATATTTTTGAACCTGCTGAAAGGTAACCCCCAATTTTTCGCCCAGTTTTTCTTGGCTCAGCCCTAACATATTACGGCGGAACCTTATGCGGGCGCCCACGTACACATCCGTTGGATCCGGTTTCTTTTTATTCTCGCTCATAACTTTATTTTCTTTGCTAAAAGCCAATATCAACCAAGCCTTGGCGTGTTATCAAAATAATTGTATCTGGCGACTGTCCCCCGCAGAACATATGCACACTATTATCATAATATTGCCGAGCATTTGTCAATCATTAGTCTACTTTTATAAACCATATACCACACAGCCCCAAGCCTAGGATGAGAAATACACATAAACCCGGCAATAAATATGGTGAGCGCGACCAAATTGGAACAAGAGCTTTAGGAATAGGGGCATCCAAAACCGCAGCCCGCGCGCGCGGAAGAGACGCGACAACCCGACCATAAGGATCAACCACCGCGGAAATGCCATTATTTGCAGCTCGAATCAATGGCAACCCTGTCTCCACCGCCCGCATTTGCGCTTGTTGGAAATGTTGATAAATGCCTGGTGTCGCACCAAACCACGAATCATTGCTAACGTTCACCAATGCATTAGGCCGCGACCCTTCATAAAACATCTCATTGGGGAAGATGATCTCATAACAAATCAGCGGCAAATAAACAAAACCATTAGGCAAGGTAACGGAGCGGCGTTGCGCCCCAGCGCTATAACCCCCAACATTTTCAGCCACAGCGCGCAAGCCAAAAAGAGATAACCATTTTTGAAACGGTAGATATTCGCCAAATGGTACTAAATGAACTTTATCCGAATCGGCGATAATATCGCCACGATAGTCAACAACTTTCAGGGCGTTATAATAACGCGGTTCGTTGCTCGCAGATCCTCCATCATACCGTATAGCCCCAACGACAGCCCATTGTTGCGGCTCTAAAAAACCACCAATAGCACGAGCCACCTCTGAATGAGAACCAAAAATATAAGGCACCGCCGCTTCCGGCCAAAGGATAAAATCCGCAACTTTAGCGCCTTGACTTAAAGGAGCCTTACTTAAGCGCAACTGCTTTTCAAAATCACTATAACGTTGCGTCGCACCATATTCAGCACGGGGCACAAGATTAGGCTGAACAATCCGTACCCAATGAGAGCTATTTTGATAAGCAATGCTTGCTGGCGCGCGACCAAGCCGATAAAGCCCAAAACCCAAATGAGCTAAGCTCAGTCCTACACAAAGGCTTAAGGGCAAAGCCATTTTTTCTGATGTAAAAACCACAACAGGTAAAGCATAAACAAAAAACGCCCAAAAATTCATTCCATATAGACCAAAAACCGCTGAGGACTGCATTAACAGCGGCGTGGGCATAGCAGTATAACCGATAGCGTTCCATGGAAAGCCTGTCCATAAAATCCCGCGCAACCATTCAGCCAAACCAAAGCACAAAGCAAAAACAAACACCCGCGCAAGCCCCTTTGGCCAAAAGAGCCCACAAAGAAAACCTGCAAAGCCCCAATAAAATGCTAAAAAGACTGGTAAGCCCAAAAGCGCAAAAGGCAAAGCCCACCAAAAGCGTGCAATATCTACAAATAAAGCATTGGTCAACCACCAAAGGCCAACGATAAAATAGCCAAAACCAAAACAAAAGCCCAAACCCGCCATCACCGACAACCGCCGGCACCGACTACCTATAGAGGCGCCTCTATCCAGTAGCAATAAAAGACAAGGAAAACTTAGAAAACAGAAAAAAATTCCATAAAAAGGCGGTAAAGCAAAAGCAACAAGCCCCCCCGCTACGCCGGCCAACAAAAAATACCACCGTATCGATAAAACGGCAAGCTTCTTCTCTATCGCCGCCGCGCTTGCCATCTTAAGAGTTCTCTATCTTTCCTTGAGCCGAAACCTCTGCATCAGAAAACACTCTTATGCGCTTGATACGGCGCTTATCGGCTTCAAGAATACGAAAACGAAAGCCAGGTACAGCTTCAATCATTTCGCCCTTGCTGGGGATGCGATCCAAAAGCGAAACAAGAAAGCCGCCAATTGTATCAACCTCTTCACCCAGTTCACCAACGATGAATTTAGGCCCCAAAGCTTCAGACACTTCCTCGAGGTCGGCGCGGGCATCCAAAAGCCATTTCTGTGCTGATTCACTAACAATAAAATTGGCTACATCGTCATGCTCATCCTCAATATCGCCCACAACCAATTCTACAATATCTTCCAAAGAGACTAATCCATCCGTGCCGCCATATTCATCAATAACCAAAGCCATTTGCGTTCGGGTGGTCTGCATGCGGGTGAGGAGTTGACTGGCCATCATTGAACCAGGAACAAACAAAACATTGCGCACAAGATTTAAATCTTGCAGCGAGCGCTCCAGATCTATACCGCCAAAATTAAAGGTGCCATCAACCGTTTCACATAAACGCGCTGCGCGCGTTAAATAATTTAAAACATCACGAATGTGCACCATCCCACGCGGGTCATCCAATGTTTCGGCATAAACGGGCATCCGCGAATGGCCAGTTTTTTCAAAACATTTCAATACATCGCCCAATGATGTTTCTAACCCTAGCGCCTCTATCTCTGAACGCGGGATCATAATATCCTCCACTCGCGCCTCACCAAGCCGCAAAATATTGTGCAGCATCAAACGCTCTTGTGGAGAAAAAGATGCATTCTCTGGATGTTCTACTGTTGCCAAAGCATCAGTCAGATCGGCTCGCAAAGAAGTATTTTGCCGGCTACGAAGAAAAGGTAAAAACTGACTTAACGAAAAGCGCTTTTCGCGCGCCGTAACCGGAGTCAGCTCGTCACTTTCGTAACCTGAGTCGGAGGAGGAATTCTTTTCAGCCATTATCTTCATTCTTGAGGTTTATTACTGCATGGATCTATATAAAGGAAAAGTTACCACATTAGCAAATATACTCACGATAGGGGTTGGGAACCCCAAGGTCAGCGAGAATCTCACGCTCCCATTGTTCCATAATCTCCGCTTCCCCTTCGTTTTCATGGTCATATCCCAAAAGATGTAAAACCCCATGCACCAACATGTGTCGCACGTGATTCAATAAAGGTTTATCTTCGGCTAAGGCTTCCCGCTCTACAGTCTCATAAGCGATAATAATATCCCCTAAAATCGGTCCAGGCCGTTCACCCACTTGCACATCTTGGATTGGGAAGGACAAAACATTGGTGGCCTTATCTTGTCCTCGCCAACGCGCGTTAAGAGCGCGAACCTCTGCATCACAACTAAAAACCAAACTCAATTCACTAACAAGGTCTAAAAAACCTAAACGCTCAAATACCGCTGCTGTTGTCGTTTGTACGAAATCTTCGAGAAACCCTGCATCAGGCCAATCGCCTCCCGTTATCGTTATATCTATCTGTAACATAATTCATAACTATCCATTATCCCTGCTTTACTCGCAGATCCTATTGCATTGCATCTGCCCACTATGACTTCTTTGCACCTATACACTCATAAGCCCTGATAATCGCCGCGACCAAAGGATGGCGCACCACATCACCTTCATGGAACCAGACAATAGCAATCTCACTTAAACCCTCTAAAATATGCAGAGCTTCTATAAGACCAGATTTTTGACCCGCAGGGAGGTCAACTTGGCTAGGATCGCCAGTAATCATCATTTTGGCGCCATCTCCCAAGCGAGTCAAAAACATTTTCATTTGCATGGATGTAGTATTTTGCGCTTCATCCAAAATGATCGCTGCGCGTGCTAAAGTACGCCCGCGCATAAAAGCCAGGGGTGCAATTTCAATAAGTCCTGCTCCCACAGCCTTTTCAACCTTATCAGGCGACATCATATCGTAAAGAGCATCGTAGAGAGGCCGTAGATAAGGATCAACCTTTTCTTTCATATCGCCGGGCAAAAAACCCAGCCGCTCTCCCGCTTCAACGGCAGGTCTGGTTAAAATAATTCGATCGACTAGCCCTTTTTCCAAAAGCATAACTGCCTGAGCTACTGCTAGATACGTCTTACCGGTGCCCGCCGGCCCCACCCCAAAAATAAGATCATGAGCATTCAAAGCTTCTATATACCGATTCTGTGTAGGCGTACGAGCGTGAATGGTCTTTTTACGATTTGCAATATGCGCGATATTGACTTTGCAAGGCGCATCGTTTTCAACCCCATCCCCACTTGAAACAACCTCACTACGGCCAATGGCCAATATGCCCTCTGTTTCCAGAAGATCAGGCGTTGCTCCCTTTTTGGCCGCTGCATAAAGCGTATTTAACACACGATCGGCCACTGTAAGTGCCGTAGCATCGCCATAAAGCGTCACTTCATTACCCTGCACATGAATATCAAGCCCCAGCTTACGTTCAATCGTCTTTAAGTTTTCGTCCAATTTGCCAAAAGCAGCTCGTGCACAATCATTATCAGTAAAACTAAGAACGAGGCGTCCACGCGCTCGCCCCGCTTTTCCCTCATCAAGCGCTATAGCCTGAGCGGGGTTCCCTTTTTCTTTACTTTTCAGGCTTTTGGCAGCCTTCACCATCCTTCTCCCTCCTCGCCTTTTATACAATCCTATAAAACTTGCCCCAGTAAACTATTGGAACGCGCTTCAATAATTCTGCAACGGACAAGATCGCCCACCTCAGCTTTAGCGGTAAGAGCAACAGGCAACAACCAAGGCGAGCGGCCAATCCATTGTCCTTCATAACGCCCCGCCTTCTCAATCAAAACATCCATCGTTGATCCCACTTTGCTATGAAGAAAATCACGCTGTTGCTGTGATAAAAGAGCTTGTAATTCTTGTAGCCGAGCGTCTTTAATCGCTTCATCCACATGGTTTTTCATAGCTGCACCTGGCGTACCAGGGCGAGGAGAATATTTAAAGGAATAAGCTGAACTATAGCCAACCTCCAAAACAAGGTCGATTGTAGCGCGGAAAGCTTCGTCTGTCTCGCCAGGGAACCCTACGATAAAGTCACCTGAAAAAGCAATATCTGGGCGGGCAGCACGAATTTTATCAATAAGTTGCAAATAATCGTCACGGCTATGATGACGATTCATCGCCTTTAAAATCTGATCCGATCCTGATTGCACTGGTAGATGCAGATAGGGCATCAGCATTGCAAGATCCCGATGGGCAGCAATCAAACTCTCATCCATATCGCAAGGATGACTTGTCGTATAACGCAAACGAACAAGGCCTGGAATTTCCGCCAAATGGTAAAGTAAATCCCCAAGCCGCCATGACCGACCGTCCGCCCCCTCGCCATGCCAAGCGTTTACATTTTGGCCTAAGAGGGTGATCTCCTTAACCCCAGCTGCCACCAAATGCCGCGCTTCTTCTGCAATTTGGACAACAGGACGAGAAACCTCAGACCCGCGCGTATAGGGGACAACACAGAAAGTACAAAACTTATCGCACCCTTCTTGCACTGTTAAAAAGGCGCTAATACCACGTTTACGAACCATGTGCTTATTAGGCGCAGGAAGGTGAGCAAATTTATCTTCCACCGCATAATCGGTTTCCACCAATTTGTGCCCACCGCGCACCTGCTTAAGTAAATCAGGCAAACGATGGTAAGCTTGAGGTCCCACAACAAGATCCACCACTGGAGCGCGACGCAAAATCTCTTCCCCCTCAGCTTGCGCTACGCAACCAGTCACGCCAATAATCAAGGGTTTTTGTGGCGCTCGCGCCTCACGCATCACACGCAAACGCCCTAAATCAGAATAAAGCTTCTCAGCCGCTTTGGCTCGTATGTGACATGTGTTGACAAGGATAAGATCCGCCTCTTCTGGCGTATCCGTCACTTGGTAGCCGTCTACATTAAGGCTATCGCCCATACGCTGGCTATCATAAACATTCATTTGGCACCCATAGGTTTTAATAAAAACCTTTCCTTTATGTGCGGGATAAGCGCCTTCTAGCGGGGACACTGAAGCCCCTTCTGTTACATCTACTTCATTCATAAGCTTGTTCTAACTGTTTTAACCATAAGTTTCAATCGCTTTACATGAGGCAAAGGCGCATAGACAAAGCATCTCTACACCCACTTTCAGCCTGATAATAAGCAGGCCGCCGCCCTACCTCCTGAAAACCAAACCGCCGATAAAGGGTAAGGGCAGCTTGATTGTCGGCCGCCACTTCAAGAAACAGCACGCGGATACGCTCATAATAAAGCTTACGTAACGCTGTATCCATCAATAAGGAACCAAGACCCCTTTTTTGAAATTTGGGGTGGATGGCAAAACTCAAAATTTCAGCTTCATCCAACACGTGTCGGCAAAGGATAAAACCCAAAATCGAGCCCTCATGAATAGCTGCACGGCCTACATAAACAAATATATAAGGATCACGCAAAAGCTGCTCAAAAACAGCACCATCCCAAGCAGGATTAAATACCAGTTGATGAATATCAGCAAGATGCACCCCGTCTTCATCGCTAGCGGGGGCAACCAAAAACCTTAGATCTTTGCGTCTGAATGACACTATCGCCCCCTTACAGGAAGCCATGTGCAAGAGCAAACCCCGTTTGCACTTTAGCATCAGCACCACGTAAATAAAGTGGCTGCGCTGGTGTGGTTACTAATCGCCCCGTTGCTAAAGTACCATAAGTTTCAAGTGAAGCGGTTATACTTTCAGAGGTCGCTGCCCTATAAGATGCATGTGTAGCCGCTATAGTAGCAATCTCGGTAGCAAGAGATCCAACCAAAAGGCTTTGTGTCGGCAAAATCGCCAATAAGTTTTCACGGCTCGATAATGAGGGCGCCGATATAGCCCGCCCCTCTTGATCAAAGCTCTGGTAATAAACACGCTCACCTCCCGCAGGAATCAAAGCTGTAATTGATGGCGTATCCAAAGATACAGCAGGCTCTAAAGAAGCGCGCGCTTCAAACGCCAAGGCCTCAAGCGAAGACACGCCAATAGTAGGGCAGTCCAGCACAAGAGCAAGGGCACGCGCGGTTGCTACCCCCACCCGGATGCCCGTAAAAGACCCCGGACCAATATTAACAACTATCTGCTTCACATTTGCAAGCTCTACCGCTGCTTCGTCTAATACGGCGGCTAATTGATCTAATAAAATTTCTGCGTGCCCTTTGTTAAGAGGAAGAACTTTACCAGCCAAAAGGGGCTTAAACGCTCCATTGCCTTCACGATCAGGCAAAGGCATTAAACCAACTGCACATTGCTGTACCGCCGTATCAAGAATAAGCATCACCATCTATAAAACCCAAACTAGCCCTATTAGAAATCGCTTGGTATTTTATAGTCTTCTTCAGACTTTTGCAAATTTTGCAAAAATTGCGTGCACCAATGGGTGATAGTATGATCCCTGAGCTGCTGCATCATAGCTTGCCAGCGCTCTTGCCGCTCGGGCAGAGCCATTGATAACGCTTGGGCAAGAGCGTGGCTCACGCCGTCGCCATCATAGGGATTAACCAAAAGGGCGTTGGTCAATTCGCGTGCCGCCCCCGCAAAGCGCGACAGAATTAAGACCCCTGGATTTTCTGGATCTTGTGCCGCAATATATTCCTTCGCTACTAAGTTCATGCCATCACGCAAAGGAGTAACAAGCCCTACACGGGCTACGCGGTAAAGACCACCCAACACTTCTTGTGAAAAAGATCGGTTAACATAACGAATAGGGGTCCAATCAATATTGCCATAATCACCATTAATACGCCCCGCAATACTAGCAACTTTTTGTTGCATCTGTGCATATTCAGGCACATCACTACGCGATTTGGGAGTAATTTGTAAAAAGCTTACCCTTTCGCAGCTTGTTTTATATCTACCCAAAAAACGTTCATAAGCATCAAGACGATGCAAAATGCCTTTAGAATAGTCCAATCGATCCACACCAACAATTAAATCGCGCTCAAGCAGGCTATTCTTTAAGCGCATGAGCGAAGGGTAATGCACCGCCTTACGGGCCATTTTAGCAAAATTATCCGTATCAATCGAAATGGGAAAAGCGGCGGCCCGAAACAGATGATTATAGGCAAAAAATTGCCCACCTTCCTGCTGTTTACCCACCCCCTCCCGAATAAGACAATGGGTAAAATTTTCAACATCATAATCAGTTTGAAAGCCTACAAGATCATAAGCAGCAAGGCCTCGTAAAATGATTTCATGAACTGGAAGGGTGAAGAAAATATCGGCCGGTGGCCACGGGATGTGTAGGAAAAAGCCGATCGGATTATCAATGCCCCTTTGGCGCAATTCAGAAGCAAGCGGGATAAGATGATAATCATGAACCCAAATTTTATCGCCAGGCTTTATTAAGGGGGCGAGCTTTTCAGCAAATAAACGATTAACACGAAAATAACCACGCATATCTTGGCGAGCATAATCCACAAGATCAATCCGATAATGGCAAAGCGGCCATAACATGCGATTAGCAAAGCCTGCATAATATTCGTCAATGTCCCGCTGGGAAAGGTCAAATAAAGCATACTGAATTGCGCCATCTTGGTGGGAGCGTAAAGGCACCTTATGCCCATGCTCACTCACCATCCCCGACCATCCCATCCAGATTCCTTGATGTTGTTGCAAAGCGGCTGAAAGTGCAACCGCCAGCCCCCCAGCAGGCGGATTGCCTTGGGCATCAGGCAAGGGCACACGATTAGAAACCATGATTAAACGACTCATATAAGCCCATCCATCAACCACTTGCGCAAGGCGGCAGGCGTATCTAGGCAATAAAGCGCCGCGCTACAAGTAGGCAGACGACCAATATGAAAAGCCAAGCCTCCCAATTGCTGGATACGGGCGAACATAGCCTCATCCCCTACATCATCACCAAAACAAATGGGAACCCGCTCCGCAAAACGCGGTCCATTCATAAAATGATCCACAGCCCGCCCTTTATCAAGCGCCGCTAATTTTAACTCAAGCAGCATCTTTCCCTTTTGAATTGTATAGAACGGGCCAGCGATATCCGCTGCCTCAACCATAATCTCCATTACCCGCGGCGCAAGCGAAGGCAGGCAACGGAAATGCACCGCCACACCATGTCCCTTATCCTCTAGGAACAGAGCAGGAAAAGGTTTTATAACCTTTTGTAAAAATGTTTTTGCCCGCTTAAAAGAAGCGGGGATCTCATAACGCTGCACGAAGCCATCAGAGCTACGAATTTCTGCTCCATAAAGGCCGGCAATTGTGAAAGGATAACCAAAAATTTGATCAGCACTCGCGACGCTGCGCCCCGTTACCAAGGCCAAAGCTCCTCCAAGTTTTAATGACAATTTCTTCAAGCTATCAACAAGCCCGGCAGGCGAGGATACTCCTGCCGGGTGATCAGCTATATCTAGCAAAGTACCATCAATATCAAAAAAGAAAGCAATCTTATCCATAGTCAGACGCGCACACGCCTGCTCTAGCGCGCTAAAGCCCGAGTTTTGTATAAAATTGATCATATAGAAAAAGATAGGCACAGTTCAACAAAGTCAAGCTCTAACGCCAAGCGAGAGCCCATTCACAAAATAGATAGGCTTAGTGGAACCTATATTGCAATAAATTAATGTGACCTATTTTTTTCAAAAAAGCCGAAAATGAACCTTATGGAAAATTTACGAGCAACCTGCAATAATCGCGCCTCTAATATCTACAATAAGGTTAAACACACTTGCCACAAAGCACAGAGCAAATCATAAAACCGTAAAGAGCGCGCTATGATTTAGCCCAGCTCTTTCCAGCATTTATAAACCGCGCGGGCGTCCTATTGATTGGCTTGCTCGCTTTGGTTTAATTCTTCTAAACTTGGCATGGAAATGATATTATAACCTGAATCAACATAATGAATCTCACCAGTAACGCCTGAAGAAAAATCTGAAAGAAGATAAAGCGCCGATTTGCCAATTTCTTGAATATCCACTGTGCGACGCAAGGGAGCATTACGGCGCTGATAGGCAAAAATTGCCCGTGCGTCCCCTATCCCGTTACCAGCTAAAGTCCTAACAGGACCCGCGGAGATAGCGTTTACGCGAATATTTTGCGGCCCTAAATCTGCGGCTAATGTCCGCACCATCGCTTCTAATGCCGCCTTAGCCACACCCATAACATTATAATTCGGCACGACTTGACGCGAAGCACCATAAGTTAAAGTCAAAATGGTTCCGCCTTCCCGCATAAGAGGCGCGGCGCGCTGCGCAATTTCAGTAAAAGAAAAGGCAGAAACTATCATAGTACGACTAAAATTCTCGCGGCTTGTCACATCAACATAACGACCCTTCAATTCCGCCTTATCAGAAAAAGCGATAGCATGAACAACAAAGTCCAAAGTTCCCCATTCTTCTTTCAAGCGTGTAAAAACAGCATCTACACTCCTCACATCTTCCACATCGCAGGGCAACAAAAGTCGGGATCCCAATTTTTTTGCCAAAGGCTCAACACGTTTACCAAAAGCATCGCCCTGGTAAGTAAAAGCCAATTCTGCGCCGGCCGCAGCTAATTGACACGCAATCCCCCAGGCAAGCGAATGGTCATTAGCAACCCCCATAACCAAGCCACGCTTTCCCTTCATTAAACCTTCCATAGCCTTCTCCATGTGGCTTAGGGCATAATACAATATTTTTACCCAATATATGCCCAATAATCACGAAACAGAACACAAGCTACCCGCCTGCCACCTGCCCCTTCTAATGTTATGACGAATATCGCTGAAAAACCAACGTCGCATTCGTACCGCCAAACCCAAATGTATTAGATAAAACGGTGTTCAAATTTTGATGATCACGTCTCGCCCTCACAATCGGCATATCGACAAAGGCAGGATCAAGTTCGCTAATATGAGCGCTTTCGCAAATAAAATTATCCTGCATCATTAGCAAACTATAAATAGCTTCCTGCACCCCCGCCGCCCCTAGCGAGTGACCAGTCAAAGATTTTGTTGCCGCAATAGGAGGACAAGCATCACCCACTCCAAATACCTGCCGAATCGCAGCAATTTCGAGTGGGTCACCCACAGGAGTTGCAGTTGCATGGGGATTTATATAATCAATAGGTGCCTTTACATTAGCTAAAGCCATACGCATGCAACGCTCCGCCCCCTCGCCCGAAGGAGCTACCATATCGTGGCCATCTGACGTGGCACCATAACCAATAATTTCAGCGTAAATTTTAGCTCCACGCGCTTGTGCAACCTCCAAAGCTTCTAACACCAAAACCCCAGCCCCGCCAGCAATTACGAAACCATCACGGTTAACATCATAAGCCCTTGAAGCGCTTGCAGGCGTATTGTTATATTTACTCGACATCGCACCCATAGCATCAAAGAGCACCGACAATGTCCAGTCCAAATCCTCGCAACCGCCAGCAAAGATACGATCTTGTTTTCCATATTGGATCAACTCATAAGCGTTACCAATGCAGTGGCTAGAAGTAGCGCAAGCCGAAGAAATTGAATAATTCACACCCTTGATTTTAAAAAAAGTTGAAAGAGTAGCCGAAGCGGTTGAGCACATTGCCTTAGGCACAGCAAAGGGTCCTACCCGCTTAGGACCTTTTTCACGGCTAACATCGGCGGCCTCCACAATAGCTCGTGTAGAAGGCCCCCCTGAACCCATAATAATCCCCGTCCTTTCGTGAGAAATTTCATGAGGTTCAAGACCAGCATCAACGATAGCCTGATCCATCGCAATATGGTTCCAAGCTGTACCTCGACCATGAAAGCGCATCGCCCGCCGGTCCACCAAGGCTTCAATGTCCACCTGCGGCATAGCATAAACTTGGCTTCGAAAACCTTGTTCGGCGTAATCTGCTGCATAAGAGATCCCAGATTTAGCCTCTTTTAGGCTGGTTAAAACGCTTTGGCAATCGTTTCCAATAGCCGAGACAATCCCCATGCCCGTGACAACAACGCGACGCATTTACCTCTCCTTATTTCCAGATCATAACCTAAACAAAACGTTTTCCGCACGAGTCATTTCGGCACTATACCAGCTATTACAGGGCAATATTAATCATGCTTAAATAAGGCAACACGCAAATCATTTGCACGATAAATGGTTTCACCATCTGCTTTCACCCAGCCATCTGCAAGGCCCAACACTAAGCGGCCGCGCAGTACACGCTTAAAATCAATGCCGTATTCAACGCATTTTGTTTGGGGTGTAACCATACCTGTAAACTTCACCTCGCCCGTAGAGATAGCACGGCCTTTACCGGGCTCCCCCAGCCAACCGAGGAAAAAACCCGTCAATTGCCATAAAGCATCCAAACCAAGGCAACCAGGCATAACTGGATCCCCAATAAAATGACAATCAAAAAACCATAGATTGGGGGTGACATCAAACTCAGCGCGCACCATTCCCTTATCATAAGCGCCGCCCGTTTCACTAATCTTGCAAATCCGATGAAACATCAACATAGGGGGAGATGGCAGCTGGGCATTCCCCTCACCAAACATCTCGCCCCGCGCGCAGCTTAGCAGTTCTTCATACCCATAGCTAGATTTTTGCTCGGCCATTTTTACTCCACTCTTCCTCATCGCTACGCGTCTACCGCTATTACCTGCTTATATTTAGAACAAATTCCCAAAACTGAAAACCAATTTTTCAAATTTTCTTGCTAGATAGCTTACTTATTATAGGATTTGCACAAAACTTCATCAAATTTGCGCTCCCTATCCCAAATCTAGTCGATTTCTTCAACCCTCTATCAGATAAAAAAGCAAAAAACACTATCTTTTAACAATTTCTCCTGGGTAGACCCCCCATAATTGCGTCTCAATTATAAACCCCCTAATCGTATCCACAACCACATCGCACATAGTTCCATCACAACTACGTACCGTCACTAAAACACCAGGCTCAAGTTGGGCTATAATAGGGCTCATAAGATCAGACTTTTTCCGCAAAGGGATCAAGCTATCTTTATCCTTCTGCCACGGCGCTACCAAAGCCGTACGCCGGTTAGATAAAAGCGATTGTAAAATCCAACCTTCCGCTCCATCAGAATCGCGAATTTTACGCCATTGGTCGTATTCATGGGTAATCTCTACTGGTAGCCCCTGCTTTTGATAGAAAAAAAGAACCTCATAATTGCGCCCTGGTCCGACGCGTACATTAGCGCGACTGGCTTTGATCGAAACAAAACGCGGCAATGCTAAACCACTTTCCCCTATCGCCTGTGCAAAAGCAGGCTTTATATCTGCCATTAGCAAGCCTAGCGCAACCATAAAAACGCCCGCCACGAACCAATGCATAATTCTCGCATACAAACTGCAAAAATATTTCACAAATTATCTCCCGTCTTTTTTGTTTTGCCTGCGCTCTTCTTCTACTATCACAAAGACATGTGATGTAAGCCTTTGTAAAACTTCGGCATACATGGAGTCTAAGAGTCCGCTCACCGCAAATCTTATGTACAACGAATAAATAAGATCTCAATAAGTTATTTTAAACCCAATAATTTGAGAATGATATGCACAAAAAACGTCCTAAAGTTTTTATCACCTGCAAACTCCCCGCTTTAATTGAACAGCGGATGAACGAATTATTCGACATGCACCCTATCTATCATCCCACCCCCCTAAAACGCGACAAACTCATAAATGCCTTACAAAACGCCGATGTTTTAGTTCCTACCTTAACCGACTGTCTTGATCGAAACCTTTTAGCCCATGCAGGACCGAACTTAAAATTAATTGCGAATTTTGGCAATGGAGTCGACCATATCGACCTTGCCTACACTAGCCAACGCGGTATTCTTGTAACCAACACGCCTAATGTTCTCACCGAAGATACGGCAGATATGGCATGCGCGCTTATCCTCGCTTTGCCACGTCGTCTTATGGCAGGAACTCAGCTTTTAACATCTTCCTCTCAATGGGGAGGCTGGTCGCCCACTAGCATGCTTGGCACCAGGCTTCGCGGCAAAACCCTTGGTATTTTAGGCCTAGGGCGCATCGGCATCGCGGTTGCACGACGCGTCAAAAGCTTTGGGCTTAACATCCACTATCATAACCGCCAGCCAATCAGCCCGCAAATCGCCAAGGAGTTAAACGCTACTTATTGGGAACGACTTGACGATATGTTGCCGTATATTGATATCCTTTCCATTCATTGCCCCGCCACCAATGAAACCCACGGCCTTTTGGATAAAGGTCGCATCGCCCGCCTTCCTAAAAACGCTTATGTGGTTAATACAGCACGTAGTGGCATTATCAATGAAAGCGCCCTCGCCGCCAGCATAGAAACAGGACACTTAGCGGGGGCGGCTCTTGATGTTTTTGAATATCAACCCTGCATTAACCCCGCCCTACTTGCCCTCGCTAAAAAAGGTAAAGTTTTGCTTTTACCGCATATGGGCTCTGCCACGCTTGAAAGCCGCATTGAGATGGGCGAACGGGTAATCATCAACATACGTGCTTTTTTCGACCATCATCGCCCGCCTGACCGTATCCTTCCGTAAAGATTTGGGAAAATAGTTAAACATATACCACTCGCTATAGAATATGCTAAATTATTTTATTATATAAAACCTCAGGAACCAAGAAAATATAGAAAAGGCGCTTGGATGTACAAGCTCCAAGTTGTGATATCTTTAAATATTTTAGTCAGCGCCAGCCTAATCATTCACCCGTCATTTTAGGGTATGCGTCAAGCTTTGCAAGCTTTCAGCTCATGACTTACCAGAAATCTAGATTAAATAAAAATAGTCATTTCCTCGTTGAGAATTTTGTTTTAAGATCATCACCATTACTATAATGGGAAACAGGCATGACAATACATGAAATCGACCAAGCCGTCACGGCCTCAAAACCGCCTATTGTTTCCCTCAACCGCATTTGCAAATCTTATGATGGGGCTCAAGTTTTACAAGACGTAAACTTTACCGCTCACCAAGGAGAAGTCATCTCAATCATAGGCCCATCGGGCGCTGGAAAAAGCACCCTTTTGCGCATCATTAATCTCCTTGAAATCCCCGATTCTGGTGCATTTACCCTGCAGGGAGAGCAAATTTTATTCAAAAAGAAAACAACCAGCAGTCGATGCCTGCTCAACCCCATACAAGGCGAAAAACTACGCCGCCATATAGGAATGGTCTTTCAAAATTTTAATCTGTGGCCGCATATGACCGTCCTTTCCAACATCACAGAAGGCTCCATCCGCGTGCTAAAAGAGCCTAAAAAACAAGCACGCGAGCGCGCTTATGCCCTTCTTGATAAAGTGGGGCTTACCGACAAAGCTCACACCTACCCTTTGCGCTTATCAGGTGGTCAACAACAAAGAGTTGCCATTGCTCGAACTTTAGCCATGCAACCAAAACTAATTTTGCTTGATGAACCCACATCTGCGCTGGACCCCGAACTAGTCGCTGGTGTTTTACAAGTTATAAAAACCTTAGCAGAAAGCGGCCATACCATGATATTAGCTACCCATGAGCTAAACTTTGCACGTGATGTATCAACACGGGTAGTATTTTTTGATAAAGGTAAACTCACCGAGGAGGGGGAAAGCCAAGCTATTTTCGACCAACCGAGATCGCCTCGCCTGCGCCAATTCTTAGCCCATCATTAAAACACCATTCATAGCGCTCCCTACATAAAATTCATCGGAGGACTTTATGAAAAAAATACGTAACCTTATCTATTTCTTCAGTTTTCTCACACTTATGACCCCTAGCTTTAGTATGGCTCAAACCGATGCAAAACCAGAGCGGCTCATAAAGATCGGTACGGAAGGCACTTACCGCCCCTGGACCATGGCCGATGCCGATGGAAAAGTTACGGGGTTTGATGCCGACCTCGCTGCAGCTCTTTGCTCTAAATTGCACGCAAAATGCCAATTTGTAGTACAAAATTTTGATAGCCTTATACCTTCATTAATCACAGGCCGGTTCCAACTCATTATGACCAGTATATCTGCCACTCAAGAACGAGAAAAACAAATTGCCTTTTCCCACGCTTATGCCGCAATCCCCAATGTTTTTGCCACACGTAAAGGTTCATCCTTAACTCAATTTAAAACGCTTGACGCTTTGAAAAAGGGCCTTGTCGGCAAGCGCGTAGGCGTCTTATCAGGAGCAACTCAAGCCCAATATTTAATTGCTGAAATACCAGAAACCAAAATAATGCCTTATGACACAATGGATCAAATGTTGCTTGATTTATCGGCTCGGCGCCTTGATGTCGGCTTTGCCGATGAAACCGTATGGGATGAATTTTTTTCAAAACCCCAAGGGCGTAACCTTGTTACCTTAGAGCCTAGAGTCAATCCCGAGGATGCTCCCACCATTTTAGGTTATGGTATCGCCATTGGGATTGCAAAAGAGAATATTGCCCTAAAAGACGAAGTAAACCAAGCCCTTTGTGACCTTTTAGACAACGGAGCTGTTAAAAAAATCAGCGAAAAATGGCTGCATAAAGATATATCCGTTTCCTGTATACGTAAATAACAAAGAACCGTTCGCGCAACAATAATGCGTAGAGGAATCTACACGCATATAAGTTGTTTAGTCACATAAAGGATTGGTGGTGCTTGCATATTTAACAACACTTTATCTAGGTCATTGGTTTCGCTCCTTAGCACAAGGTGCACTCGTCACTGTCCTGATCGGTTTAGCGGGCATGGGTTTAGGGCTGTGCGGCGGCGCTCTTTTGGGTACCATCAAATGGCTACGAATACCTATCCTTAGTATGACAATAGAGATTCTTACCCTCGTATTATGCTCTATTCCAGAAATTTTGATTATCTATCTTCTCTATTTTGGATCACAACCCTTTGTAGATTTTACGGCAAAAATCATGGGACTCCAAAGCTTAGGCGATGCCATCTTTCCCTTCATCGTGGCACTAACTGCTATTGCCACCATCGCCTCAGCCTACATAAGCGAGGCTGTACGGGCGTCCTTAAATATCATCCCCCTCAGCCATATTGAAGCCGCCAAAGCGCTAGGCTTAAAGCCATGGCAAGTTTTTTGGCACATATTGCGACCACAAATCGTCCGCCTTTCATTGCCTTCTCTGAATAATATCTGGCAAAATGTTATCAAAGATACTGCGCTTTTATCTGCCATTGGTATGGGTGAGCTATTACGAATCTCTACTATTGGAGCAAACACCTTAGGCCTTCCCTTCATATTTTATGGTGTAGCAGCCATATTTTATCTCATTATTACATTTTTCAGCCAAGCAACCTTTAAAGCTATCGCCCACATGTTGCAAATAGAGGCGAATTAAAAATGCAATGGACAGCGATTATCGAAGGCGCACAGTTTTTTTCCCAAGGCCTAACTGTTACTCTCAAACTTATCGCCTATTCAGCTTGCTTTGGCGGTATTTTAAGCTTCATTTTGGCTCTTTTACGCTATTATAAAGTGCCTATCTGGGGTGCTTGCGCCCGCGTTTATAGCGCAATCACACGTGGCATCCCAGTAATCGTTTGGCTGTTTTTATTCTATTATGGACTTGGTAATTTAGAATTTATCCAAGATAGCACGCCCTTATGGTGGATATTTCAAGATGGCTTTCGCACTGCTATTCTGGTCTTTTCCCTTAATATTGCCGCCTATTTTTCTGAAGTTTGGCTAGGCGGCTTGCGTTCCGTCCCCATAGGCATGTTGGAAGCGGGCCAAAGTTGCGGCTTTTCGAGAGTACAAATTCTGCGCCGAATCCACCTACCTCTAGCCATTCGACAAGCCCTGCCCATTTTTAGCAACGAGCTTATTTTACTTTCAAAAAGCACAAGCCTTGCATCAACCATCACAGTAATGGAAATCACTGGTTATGCCAAACGCTTAATGAGTCAAACCTTTGCAATTTTTGAAGTTTTCATAGCATCTGCCCTTTTATATCTCGCCATTAATTTCACTATATTCGCGGCCATGCGCCTATGGGAATTTTATCTTATGATCCCTTATCGTCGCTAAAAAAATATATCAAATGCAATGTATTTATATCACACCTTTGTGATGACTCAGATTGGTTATTTTAATTTATGCTTATTTATAAAGGATCGCAGAACACCTATATCAACAATAAACCAACATGCCACTTCCTCTTTAATAAAAATATATCTAAAAAACATATTACGTATCATCAGATATCAAATAGGAAATACCAATGAACCCTTCCACCCCGCCTCTAAATGAAACGACAGAAAAGATTAATTGGAGGCTTCTTTTACCTCTTTTCCTAGTTGTTGCCATTGATTCTATGGGCATGGGAATCGTCTTGCCGCTACTCCCCTTTTATGGGCAACATTTTGGGGCAACGAATTTTGAAGTCAGCTTGCTTTTTATGGTCTTTTCTTTATGTCAAGTAATTGCCAGCCCGCTTTTAGGACGTTGGTCTGATAAAATAGGACGCAAACCCGTTTTAATCTTCAGCCAAATCGGCTCTTTAATCAGCATGGCTTGTATGGCGCTTGCAGGTAATTTTTTAATGGTAGCGATTGCCCGCATGATTAATGGTATAACAGCAGGCAATATATCGGTTGCAGCTGCTTATGCGGTAGATGCAAGCTCTCCCAATACACGCAAACAAGCCATTGGCTTCGTAGGCGCTGGCATCGGCGTAGGACTAGTAATTGGACCTGCTTTAAGCGCTTTTTCTTCTCATTGGGCTCTATCGGCCCCCTTATGGATCGCAACTGCACTTTCCTTAGTAAGCCTCTTGGCTAATATTTTCTTTCTGCCAAAGGACACACCACAAGACCGGAATACAAAAAAAGAGCATATGCCTATAGAAACATGGCTCTTCACACCCGCAGTTTTCGCTACCCTCGCCCTCGCTAGCCTCTTTTATTTAGCAACTAGCCTCTTTGTAACGGGGCTTGGTCTGTACTTGCAACATAACTTCACTTGGAATGGCCATCCATTTGGGCCCCAGCAATTGGGTTGGATCTTCGTAGGGACGGGATTTATTAATATCTTGGTTCAGATGGGGTTCATCCGCTGGATTTGTAAAAAAATGTCTGATGCCTATCTTATTGCGTGCAGCTTTTTTATTATGCTGATCAGCTACTTTTCACTGGAATTTATCCCTTCTGTTGGTCTTTTAGCATTAGTTTTGGGTGTTGGCGCTTTAGGATCTGCCCTTTTACGCCCTAGCATTAGCGCAATTTTATCACTATGCGTGCCGCCCACCCATCAAGGGGCGATCATGGGCGCTAATCAATCGGTAATGGCGGTTAGCAATGTTATCGGCCCCCTAATTGCTGGCCTATTGCTTAATGCCAACCTTTATAACTGGTGGATTTTTGTCATGAGTGCCATTTTATTCATTGCAACCATAGCTACCCTTATCATTAGTCAGTTGCGTGTCTGGCCAGAAACAGCCCTAAAACCCATCACAGAGCGCAATAAAAACCCACTCCAAACCAACTAACTGAAAATATAAATATTGCATGGTATAATATTAATTTCGTTTATCTTTTGGAGGAATATATGCACTTTGAAATTTTTCAAGGAATCCGCAATCAATGGTATTGGCGCCTTTTTTCTTCTGATGAACAAAAAATTGCCTTCAGTAGCGAAGGCTATGAAGACAAAAAGAGCGCCATTAAAAATATTGAAATGATAAAGGCTCTCAGCCTTCATGCTTCCATAAAAGAAACAAACTAGGCCTATCCTTTCCAGAAAAGCTCTACTGGCATATAAATAAATTTATAAGAGATATTTAAGCCCAAAGGACTAAGCCATCTCATGCCGGTTCCGTAACGCCAAACGCCGACGGATCGCCGCTACATTTGCGGTAGGAGTAGCTGCAAAAAGCTTTTTGGTATACTCATGCTGGGGGTTGGTAAAAACAGCATCGCGCGTTCCATATTCTACAACTTTACCAAAATACATCACCATAACATGGTCGGCAATATAACGCACTACCGATAGGTCATGGCTAATAAAGACATAAGTTAAATCAAATTCTTCTTGTAAATCAACCAGAAGATTCAATACTTGTGCTTGTACAGAAAGATCAAGCGCAGAAACTGGCTCATCTAGAACCAGGATCTTAGGATGCAAAATAAGCGCGCGAGCAATCGCAACCCTTTGGCGCTGACCGCCCGAAAACATATGCGGGTAACGATGGTAATGAACCGCTTCAAGCCCGACCTTTTCCAGCATCTCACACGCCCTTGCTTCACGCTCTTTGCGCCGCAAAGACGTGTTTAACAAAAGCGGTTCTGCTACTGCATCGCCAATCTTTTGGCGCGGATTCAATGAGCCATAAGGATTTTGGAAAACGATTTGTACCTTTTGGCGTAAAGCCTTTTTCACGCTGCTTTGGGCGATGTTTACTTCTTCTCCATCCAATAATAAACGACCCGCTGTCGGCTGATCAATAAGGGTAAGAATGCGCGCAAGCGTCGACTTCCCACAGCCTGACTCTCCTACAATCGCCAAGGTTTTACCGCGTTCCACAGAAAAAGAAACATGATCCACGGCCCGTAAAACGCCCTCTTTGCGCAAAAATCCATTAGAGACCCGGTAATCCCGAATGATATTCTCTGCCTCAATCATCATATCACCCATCACGCACCCTCTTGCTCTATCATAAAGTCGGCAATGGTCGGCAGGCGCTTGCCCATAGCATTTTCTGGCAAAGCTGAAAGTAAGGCTTGAGTATAAGGGTTTTGAGGGGATTCAAACAAAGACAAAACATCAGCTTCCTCCATTTTCTCACCCTGATACTGAACAATAACCCGATCAGCCACTTCAGCGACCACTCCCATATCATGGGTAATCATAATCAAGCCCATTTCTTTTTGACGCTGCAAATCCAAAAGTAGATCTAATATCTGCTTTTGGATAGTAACATCCAAAGCCGTCGTGGGTTCATCCGCAATCAATAATTTAGGGTTACAAGCTATTGCCATGGCAATCATAGCTCTTTGGCATTGGCCGCCTGACATTTGATGTGGAAAACTTTGTAGACGCTTTTCAGGATCCTGGATACCCACAGCTTCTAATAATTCAATAGCCCGCTTACGACGGGCACGGCCCCGTAAATTTAAATGGGTAGTCAACACTTCTTCAATCTGAAAGCCAATTGTAAAACAGGGGTTAAGGCTAGCGATCGGTTCTTGAAAAATCATCGAAATCTCATTGCCAATAATTTTACGACGCGCACTAGCAGATAAGGATAAAAGATCGCGCCCTTCAAAACGCATAATATCCGCGCTGACATGCGCAGTTTTGGGCAAAAGCCCCATCATCCCCAGCATGCTTACCGACTTGCCTGATCCAGACTCCCCCACAATAGCTAACACTTCACCTTTATCAATGCAAAGATCAATACCTTTGACTGCATAAAACGAACCCGCCGCTGTATCAAAAAAAACGTTGAAATTACGGATTTCTAATAAAGCCATGCCTAGCTCCTTTTCAGCTTTGGATCAAGCGCATCTCGTAGACCATCACCCATAAGATTGATTGCTAAGACCAAAATTAAAATTGCTAAACCTGGAAATGTAACAATCCACCAAGCGCTAGAAATAAATTCCCTCGCATCTGCTAGCATGGTACCCCACTCAGGGCTTGGGGCTTGTGCTCCCATACCCAGAAAACCCAAAGCAGCCACATCCAAAATTGCCCCTGAAAAAGCAAAGGTCGCCTGCACAATAATAGGTCCCAAACAATTAGGCAAAATGGTTTTAAACATAAGACGTATGTTCTTAGCCCCTGCCAGCCGCGAAGCCGTGACATATTCTTTGTTTTTTTCGGTCAAAACTTCAGCTCTTGTTAAACGCACGAATGAAGGCTGAAGCGAAACAGCTGTAGCAATAATCGCTCCCTGCAACCCATAGCCTACAATATTGATTAAAACCAAAGCAAAGAGAAGCGAAGGAAAAGCCAATAAAATATCCATAATCCGCATGATAATAATATCAAACCATCCGCCCCAATAACCAGCAAAAACACCAATTGCCACCCCAACGACCATAGCAAAGAAGGAAACCACCACGCCCACGAATAATGAATATTGGGCTCCATATAATAAACGTGAAAGAATATCGCGACCTACCGCGTCTGTCCCCAATAAAAAACGCCATGTACCGCCTTGTTGCCACACAGGGGGCGTTTGAATAGCATCACGAAACTGAACATCATAACCATAAGGCGCGATCATAGGCGCTAGCAAAGCTAGAAGCACAACCACAGAAAAAACAATAAAGCCTATAAGTGCGCCACGGTTTAAACTAAAACTTAAGAAAAAAGATGAAAAAGCACGCCCTTTGCTAGGTATTAATTGTTGGGGCAAATTTACATCACTCATAGCATCCTCAATTGGTACGGGCTCGGGGATTAATCAAACCATACGCCAAATCTACAGCTAGATTCACAATCATCACAAGGCTAGCGATAATCAAAAGCCCGCCCTGCACCGCAGTATAATCACGACGAGAAATAGAATCAATCAACCATTTTCCCACACCAGGCCATGAAAAAATCGTCTCTGTCAAAATCGCACCTCCCATTAAAGCCCCCATTTGCAAGCCAATCGTGGTGATAATGGGGATAAAAGCATTACGCAAAGCATGAATCCCAACTATACGGAAATTGCTCAGTCCCTTTGCGCGGGCAGTACGTACATAATCTTCACCTAGTACCTCAATCATTGCTGAGCGGGTCTGCCGAGCAATGACAGCTAAGGGGATTGTGCTCAATACAATAGCAGGCAAAATCAAATGTGAAATGGCCGAAGCAAAAGCCCCTTCTTGACCCGAGAAAAAACTATCAATCAACATAAAACCCGTAGGCTGAGGAAAAAAATAAAAAAGCGAAATCCGCCCTGATACAGGCGTCCATCCTAAAGTACCGCTAAAAAACATGACCAAAAGCAGTCCCCACCAAAAAATTGGCATGGAATACCCTGTGAGCGCCGCTCCCATACTTACTTGGTCAAACCAAGATCCCCGTTTAACAGCAGCCACGATACCCACTGATATACCTACCGCAATGGCCAAAATCATAGCGGAAATCGCAAGCTCTAATGTTGCGGGGAAAAGTGTAAGAAATTCCTCGATAACGCTACGTTTGGTAACAAATGATACACCAAGATCACCATGAAAAATGCCGATGAGATAGTTTAGATATTGGTGCCAATAGGGCTGATCAAGCCCAAATTGTGCCATTAATTGTGCGTGCCTCTCCGGCGTAATGCCCCGCTCCCCAGCCATGAGCAATACAGGGTCGCCTGGAAGCAGGCGAATAAAAATGAAACCCACCCAAGTAATTCCGAAAAAAGTGGGGACGATATACCCCAATTTTTTGAGCAAATAACTTATCATTCTATCGCCTCAAACAACACACGCGTTCCTATCGTTTTTACACCCTTCACCAGCGCACATACCATTCATGAGTAAAATACACATAGCGTACTAAATTATGAACCGCTTAACCTTTTTTAAAGAGACACGCAATAGCGCCTATCTATAAAATGAGTGCGTAGTTTTTAGGCATCTATAACGACTTGTCTATCGGGAAGGTTAAAACCCAGCTCTCTTTTGTCTTAATTTTCATTATTTTCTAACAGAACCGCTCTTGCAGCCGTTTCTATGTTATAAAACAGTACACAAATGTCAGCCCTAGTCCTTTCTAAGCTATAGATAGAGGGCAACCGCCCTATTCATCTATATCCACACCATCAAAACGCAATTGGATAGGATCAATCACATAATTTTTAACCTTTTTTGACATAGGAACAAAAAAGGTAGAATGAGCGATTAAAAGCCATGGTGCTTCTTCTCGGAAGAGTATTTGTGCTTTTTTATAAAGCTCAATACGAGCGGCCTTATCATTCGTTTGACGTGCTTTTTCTACAATCGCATCAAAAGCAGGATTGCACCAACGCGCATAGTTTGTAGCACCAATCCCAGCACAACTAGTTATTACGCCTAAAAAATTATCAGGATCACCATTATCGCTGCTCCACTGCATAATTGCCGCCCCATCGCGCCCCTTTTCATTAAGGCGCCGCAAATATTCCCCCCATTCCATTGTAACGATCTCTACGTCAACACCAACCTTTTTTAAATCATCCTGCATCATCTCCGCCATACGGCGCCCATTAGGAATAGCCGCACTACGAAAGGGCGGTGCCCAGATTTTCATATGCAAATCCTTGACCCCAGCTTTGTCTAGAAGAGCCCTGGCCGCTATAGGGTCATATATATCTTCTGGTAAGGCAGAATCATAGGCCAGCATAGCGGGAGGAAGCGGGCTTTTTGCAACTCGAGCCGTGCCTTCATATATGGCATTAACAATAGCCTTTTTATCAATGGCCATATTGAGAGCTCTGCGTACTTCAACTCGATCAAAAGGCGGCATTTCTGTATTATATGCCATATAAATAACATTTAGCTGTAAAGTTTGTAACACATTAAGGCGGCTATCTTTTTTTAACTCTGCAATCATAGCAGGAGGAGGTGCAGCAGCAACTTGACACTCATTGGCTTTTAATTTTTCAGCCCGCACCGCTGGATCAAGAGTTATGGCAAAAACCAAATGATCCAAAGGCTGGCGACCCCGAAAATAATCCGGATTCGCTTTATAACGGATCATTGCATCTTTTTGATAAGTAACAAAAATAAAGGGGCCGGTTCCTATAGGCTTTTGGTTTATATCCGCCATACGGCCCACCTTTTGCAACTGGTCAGCGTACTCCTTTGAAAGGATTGAGGAGAAACTCATTCCCAAATCTAATAAAAAGGGGGCGTTCGGGCTATTTAAAACAAACTTAACTGTATAATCATCAATCTTATCAAGGCTTTTCAGCAGGCGGTCCATATTCATACTGGAAAAATACTCCCAGACTAGCCCCACACTATAAGCGTGCCACGGATGATCTACCTTCCATTGCCTTTCAAAACTAAAAATCACATCATCAGCATTAAAATCGCGAGAAGGCTTAAAATAAGGAGTGTTTTGAAACTTTACCCCCCGGCGCAAATAAAAAGTATATTCCTTCCCGTCAGGGGATATATCCCAATGAGTAGCAAGAGCAGGAGCAACATTCGTTCCACCCTTTTCAAACTCGACCAATTGATTATAAATAGGCCGCGAAGCGCCCATTGTATCACCCGAAGAATAAGCAGCTGGATCAAACCCTCCGGGTGGAGCCTTTGAACAGTAAATTAATGTTTTGGCATAAAGGGGATGAATAGCCCAAAATAAAGCCACTACATAGATCACACATTTTACTAATTTTTTCATGGATCCTCCCCTTCTAACTGCAACCATGTAAAATTTCCGCGTTTATACGCCCTTCCCAATATCCATTTGGCCGAACTTATGAAACCCTAAAGCATCATGTGCATAGTTTTTCACCCGCTTTGAAAAAACCACAGGAATGCGAGCATGCGCAATCAACAAAGCTGGCGCCTGATCATAAAATACTTTTTGAGCTTCCTCATAGAGCGCTACTCGCTTATTTTTATCAAGTGTAGTTCTAGCTGTACGAATTAATGTTTCATAAGGGGGATAGCACCAACGAGCATAATTGTTCGTATCAATACCAGCACAGCTCCATAGATTGCCCATAAAATCATCTGGATCACCATTACTGGTAGCCCATCCCAAAAATATAGCCCCATCACGGCCTTTTTGTGCTCCCAAAATTTGATAAGTTTCCCAATCCATACTCCGAATTTCCGCCCTCACCCCTACCTGAGCCCAATCAGCTTGTATCAATTCAGCAGCACGACGCGCATTGGGCATATAAGCCCGACTAACCGACATGGCCCAAATCGTTGTTTTGAGATCTTTCACGCCAGCTTTCTCTAAAAGCGCTTTCGCCGCCTGCGGATTATATAGTGTGTCGGGGATATCCTTATTCACCCCCCACATAGCTTCTGGTAAAGAAGTTTTGGCAGAACGGCCCATACCTAGATACACATAATCCAAAATCGCCTGCTTATTAATAGCCATATTCAAGGCCTGCCGAACCTCTACTTTATCAAAAGGTGCTTGTTCTGTGTTATAGGCCATATATCCCAAATTCAGACCAGGCAGGGTTTCAACTACAAAATTTTTATCCGCCTTTAAAGCAGGAATCTGCGAAGGATTTAAACCCGCGACAATTTGACATTCGCCCGCCCGCAACTTCTCAAGCCGAGTCATTGGATCAGTAACAATGGAGAAAACCAAAATATCCAAAGCCGCCTTGCCTAAGAAATAATCAGGATTAGCATTATAACGAACCATCGCATTTTTTTGATAGGTTACTAAACTAAAAGATCCTGTCCCTATAGGCAAACTGTTCAAATTTACCATTCGCCCCTGCGCCGTCAGCTGATCGGCATATTCTTTGGAAAGAATGGAAGCAAAGTCCATTGCTAAATCCCCTAAAAACGGAGCCTCTGTACGCGTAAGGGTGAAACGCACTGTATAATCATCAATTTTAACAATACTTTTGAGAAGCTCACCAAAACCCATGGTATCAAAAACTTGCCACGAAGCTCCCTTCAAATAATGATACCAAGGATTATCCGTCTTCCATTGCCGCTCAAAGCTAAAAATTACATCATCAGCATTAAGGGCGCGGGTTGGCTTAAAATAAGGGGTAGTTTGAAATTTTATGCCCCTTTTAAGATGAAACGTATAGCTCAATCCATCCGGAGACACTTCCCAGCTTTCCGCCAACAAAGGATGAACCTCATCAATATTATCGCCAAAAGTAACCAACCGATCATAAATAACCCGCGTGGCTTGAAATGTATCCGCTCCTGCATAAATAGCAGGGTCAAATCCTTCCGGCGAAGAGCTTGGGCAATAGATTAGCGTCTTTGCAAAACCAAACCCTACCAAAAAGCTTAAAAACCAAACAACCCCAAATAAGCGGCAAAGAAAAGAACAAAACCGGAATACATACATATTCCTATCCTCTTTGTCTCCATAATAGAACATGATAGATAAAGCCACAAAAGTCTCCCCTTTACGCTTTGCAAACTTACTGGCGCACCCCTAAATTAACGCCAATAATACGTACTACTCTACAACAAGAAAAACAAAAGCTTACTTAATCAAAAGTCTGCACTCGTTATAAGAGACTTCTATATTAGTAGAGTCAAGTCCTGAATAGATATTCAATAAGATTTACTAAAAGGTAGATGAGTATCATACTGTATCAATCATCCAAAAATAAAGGGTATCAAATATTTGTAGAAAACACAAAAAAAGGGCGACATATATGCCGCCCTTTATAAAAGCGATGAAAAACAATTACTGCTCGAGATCAACTCCATCAAACCGTCGTGCACCCACAGGGTTAATAAGGTAGCCTTTCACCTTATCAGACATAACAGCAAAAACGGTTGAATGGGCAATTAATAACCAAGGGGCTTTCTCTCTAAACATGCGTTGGGCTTGTTTATAAAGCTTCACCCGCTCCTCATGGTTTGATGTTGCCTTAGCCTTAGCCGTCAAAGCATCGAATTCTGGGTCGCACCACCGCGCATAATTATTGGTGTCAATCGCGCCACAGGATGTGAGAGTCCCTAAAAAATTATCGGGGTCACCATTATCTCCTGTCCAAACCATGATAGCCGCCCCATCACGGCCTTTTGCCTTGGCCGCGCGCAAATATTCACCCCATTCCATAGAGATAATTTCCGATTCAACACCAATTTTGCGCAAATCCGCTTGGATCAATTCAGCAGCACGCCGCCCGTTAGGCATAGATTGCGTCGCAATCGGCATTGCCCAGAGTTGCATCTTCAAGTTATGCACGCCAGCATCAGCTAACATTTGCTTTGCCTTTTCTGGATCATACACATCAGCAGGCAAGTCGTCATCATAACCCCAAACTGTAGGCGGCAATGGACTTTTGGCAGGGATACCACTACCAAAATAAACCGCATCAATGATGGCTTGCTTATTAATAGCCATATTTAATGCACGCCTTACCTCTACCTTGTTAAAGGGCGGTTCCTCTGTATTATAGGCAAGATAGGCAATGTTAACGCCCGCTTGGTCAAGCACTTTAAAGCGCGGATTAGCACGCATTTCGCTAATATCATTAAAGGCTGGCTGAGCAACCACTTGGCACTCTCCTGCCTTCAACTTTTGAGTCCGTACACTCGTATCAAGGGTGATGGCAAAAATCAAATTATCCAAAGGTTGCTTGCCTCGAAAATAATCAGGATTAGCACGGAATCGGATTACCGCATCTTTTTGATAATTTTCAAAAATAAACGGGCCTGTCCCTAGCGGTTGTTGATTTAAAAGCTCCATTTGGCCTGTCTTTTGCAAATGGTCAGCATACTCCTTAGACATAATCGACATAAAATCCATAGCCAAATCAGCTAAAAAAGGTGCTTCTGGCCGAGTAAGGGTAACTTTCACCGTATAATCGTCAACCTTTTCTACGCTTTTCAAAAGCCCGCCTAATTCCATACTATTAAAATAGAGCCAATCAGCCCCCGCCAAATAATTATACCAAGGATTGTCCTTTTTCCATTGCCGCTCAAAGCTAAAAATCACATCATCAGCGTTGAACTCACGGGTGGGCGTAAAAAAGCGGGTGGTTTGAAACTTTACCCCTTTACGCAAATGAAACGTATATTCCAAATTGTCATCTGATATCTGCCAATCCGTAGCAAGAGCGGGAACCAATTTTGTAGTACCTCGCTCAAACTCTACCAATCGGTTATAAACCGGCTGAGAAGAGGCGTCATAGGTCACTGCAGCTGCATAAAGCCCAGGATCAAAACCTTCTGGTGAAGCTTCAGTACAGTAAACCAAATTTTTAACCGCAAATCCTTGTGCAGGCCATGCAACTAAGAGGACCGCCAAAAAACCAGCCTTTATAAATCTTCTTAATCGAGTCACTTTCGTTTCCTCCAACTATTTATTCTGATACATATACCCCGTAAAATCTCATTACAAGAGACCCATAATAAAAGCAATGAGTAAGTAGCATTTTCGACATCAAAAGAAAGGTAAAACCAACACAAAACCTAAAGAGATTGTTACTACAATAGATTGTATGCCCAAGCGGATAAACCTATTATTGGGAGATACCAAATTTTTTACGCAGAGAGATAACAAGAAATTCTATGAATGAAATCCCAACCGCCCCGCAAATGAAACCCGAAAGACCAATAATATTACTTGCCTGCAAGCCGTCCTCGGTAATAAAATCGTACTTTAACAAGATATGATAAAGAATTTCTGCCATAGCAGGAGAGGCATAAACAGCAAAAACCCCTCCTCCAACCCCTTCAAAAACCCTTTGTAGCCATGTTTTATCTCGGTTGATCAATTGGCGAACAAAGGCTCCAAATATGCCCGCGAGTGCGGTAGTAGCTATCGAATAAAAACCTCCCGATAAATCAGGCGGCAAATGATGTGAAGACATGGCTTACTCCCAGCATTTTTCTGACCGACCAAAGCGATCAGTAGCAACAATCCAGCGCGAAAGATTAGGCTCGTCTTTGACAAGACGCGCCGGCTTATTGACGCGCGGCGGGGGCCGCCAGCCACTACATAAAGGCGCAGGCGTCATTTGACAGCCAGCTAAATATATATAAACACCGCATAAAATAAAGAAACGTCTCATAATCATCCCTAATGGCAAAATCACATAAAAACCGCCTCCCATTAGGCCTATGGACGATGCTCTTTATCATGACGGATAAAAATAATAATAGCAGTCAAAGTGGCAAACAACATAAGCAGGGCAAGCGCCCATTGTACAGGACCAGAGCCACTTACAAAACCACTTAAGCCGGAAAAAGAGCCAATAAGCGGCGCCAAAACTCCAGGTTTTAGGAGAGCCACTTTAAAGCTTGCATCAGGCTTTTGATAATGAGAAGAAACAAACCCTCCACAGACCCACAGACCTGCTTCTGCTGCACGCCTATTGGCAAGCCCCTCCACCCGCACCCCACCGGCTTTCACCCATTTTGTAAGCTCACTAGCTACCGCACTATAGTCGCGTTCATTGAGTTTTTTAAGAAGCCTGGAACGTGCAAAAGCCCCTATGCCGACATTGAAAACAAACGAAACCAAAGCAGCAAATTGATTATCATTTAATTCAACATCAACAAGCATCTCAATCGCCTGTTCATACTGTTGCAAATCCTGTAGCAAAAGCACCTCTGCTTCCTGTTCACTCAAAACCATTCCCTGTTTAGGATAAGGAGGTCCTGCAGCGGCTGTATGACCATAGCCAATCGTCCAAACTCCTCCGTCATCACGATAGGCAGAACAACGCAAACCTTCCCATTTTTTGATGAGATCAAGCCCCTTTTTGCTGATTTTTCGTGCCATTTTTGATCCATATATATTATAAATTGTGGTTGAAATTAAGGGATTCTATATAAGGTGCGATAGCTCTTAAGCTTTTACAAACCTCGTCCCATAAAAGCTCTATCCTTCGGATATAAGCCGAGAAATAACTTAAATCCTATCATTCATTTTTGACACATCGACGTCAACGAAAAAGCCGCCCAAAAGGGCGGCCTAAATGCTATACAACCACGCCTAATATTGGGTTTTAATGGCAAGGCAAAGCCAAATGTTTTATGAAATAACTATGCGATGATTACGTGCTAGGGTTCTGCACCAAGGATGGTGCCGCATGCCGGAATCGAACCAGCGACCCCATCATTACGAATGACGTGCTCTACCAACTGAGCTAATGCGGCCTTTAGAGCAAGCGCTTTGGTTGCCAAATAGTTTAAAATATGCTCTAGCAGAGTCCATACTCAAAATGCCTCTTAAAAGCAAGCCCCCTCTTTATTATCACCAAGGTTCCAACCTCATGCTTAACGAAACGCGCTTTATTGAATTAGAAATTAAGATTACCGAGCAAGAAAAACTTATTGAAGAACTCTCAATCCTAATCACCAATCAATGGCATCGCCTTGAGCAGCTTCATAAAAAGCTAGACGCCCTTAGTAAGCGCTTTTTAGAATTAGAAGAACAGGCACAACCTGCAATACCCATTACCCGCCCGCCCCATTGGTGAGAGGCAAAAAGGCTTTTAAACGTAGTCCTAACAGCTTTGCCCGCCAATCATGAGGGACATAAAATCCCTATACCCTTAAGGCCGCAATAGCCATTGGGGTTTTTTGCTAAATATTGCTGGTGGTAATCTTCAGCAAAATAAAATGTGCGGTCAAGAGCAATTTCTGTAACGATTTTTCCAAACCCACGTGCTGATAAAGCATCTTGAAATGCCTGCCGGCTTGCGTGGGCTTGCGCCAAATCATCAAGGTCGTCCAAGTAAAGCGCCGAGCGATAATTGGTACCAATATCAGCACCTTGGCGCATAAATTGAGTGGGATCATGCTCTTGCCAAAAGAGCGTCAAAAGATCACAAAATGCGACCTCTTGCGGGTCATAATGAACGGCTACAACCTCAGTATGCCCTGTCTTACCACTACATACCTCTTCATAAGTTGGGTTTTCAGTAAAACCGCCTGCATAACCTACAGCGGTAAGATATACACCTGCTTGTTGCCAAAACAAACGCTCTGCACCCCAAAAACACCCCATTCCCACAAGTAATCTTTTAATATGTCCAGGCAGAATCCCTTGCAGGGGACGATGAAATACAAAATGCATAGCAGCGGTGGATAAAGCTTCTTTACGGCCTGGCAAAGCATCCTTTGCCTCAATAAGGACATCCGACTTCATAGTATCCTCCTTCATCATCGCTAGTTCAATTTACCACCGCAGCCAAATAATACCAACCTTTAAATAATACCTTTGAAAAAACACCCAAAAATCCTGCTTTTACAAGCAAAGTTCTTGGCACATAAGGTATGATTTGCTATGTAAAGAACAAATTAGGAGAAAGTAGATGCCCGCAGCTGAACAAGACATGCTCAAGCGCAGCCTCAAGCCCCGCCATATCCAAATGATCGCACTTGGTGGTGTTATTGGAACAGGGCTTTTTTATGGTTCAGCGGAAGTAATTCAATTAGCCGGCCCTGCGGCCATACTGGCCTATTTATTAGGGGGAATTATTATTTATTTTATCATGCGCATGCTTGGAGAAATGGCTGTAGAAACCCCAGTTTCCGGCGCCTTTAGCTTTTATGCCTATGAATATTGGGGGCCACTCCCTGGCTTTATAGCCGGCTGGAACTATTGGTTTCTATACATTCTTGTCAGCATGGCGGAATTAACAGTTATCGGCCTTTATTTAGATTATTGGATAGAAATCGCCCATTGGAAGACCTCTCTTATCGTTTTACTTGTTGTCACGGGGATTAACTTGATCCATGTACGCTTTTTTGGCGAGTGTGAATTTTGGATTTCATTCCTTAAAATCCTTGCAGTGATCGGGATGATCGTCTTTGGCTTAGTAATTGTTCTGGCCGGCTTAGGCGATGGTCAAGCAGGTATAAGCAACCTTTGGCAGCATGGCGGCTTTTTCCCCCACGGATTAACCGGCATTCTTTTAGCTACGACTGTAGTCATGTTCGCCTTTGGAGGTACCGAATTGATCGGCGTTACCGCTGGGGAAGCATCAGATCCGCAAAAATCTATTCCCAAAGCTATTTCCAAAGTCATTTGGCGTATTTTAGTATTCTATATAGGCTCTATCGCTATTATTATGATGCTAGGTCCATGGCAAAAGGTCGCATCTAACGCAAGCCCCTTTGTCACCATTTTTGAAACCATTGGCCTACCAGCAGCAGGGCATATATTAAATTTTGTAGTGATCATCGCCGCGATTTCTGTCTATAATAGCGGGATTTATGCTAATGGGCGTATGCTTTATAGCTTAGCCTGCCAAAATAATGCACCCCATTTTTTCGCAAAGCTTAATCACCGACAAGTACCCGCGCGTGCAGTCATTTTTTCTTCTCTTTGTACAGCAATTATCGTTGCTATTAATTACCTTATCCCCGACAACGCCTTTATGAGAATATTAGCACTAGCTACAGCGGCCGCCGCCATAACTTGGATCATGATCATTATAGGACACTTGAAATTTAGAGCCCATCAACGACAGACTAAAAAAGCATCCCACTACCCTTTTGGCCTTGCCCCTTTTGCTAATTATCTTTGCTTGGTATTTTTTGCTAGCCTCTTTATCATTATGCTGATAAGCGGCCTTAGGGAAAATGGTTTAATGACAAGGATGATGCAAATCATTGCTTATGAACCTCCTACACTTATCGGCCTCATTCCTGAACAAATGCCAGATATGAGCCTTGCTGTTATAATCATGCCCTTATGGTGTCTATTATTATTTATCTTCTATAAAATCAAAAAACTGAAGCCCAATCGCCCCGTATAAAAAGGCCTAATTTATGTCTGAAACCACTGATTTATTCCGCTATGATTGGCAAATATCAGAAATCGAAGCGATCTATAGGCTTCCCGTGCTAGACTTACTAGGACGGGCCAATGCCATCCACCGCCAGTTCCACACCGATACCCCTATCCAAAAGGCTAGTCTACTATCTATCAAAACCGGCGGTTGTCCAGAGGACTGTAGCTATTGCTCGCAATCAGCACGCAATAAAGAAGTGGAGTTAACGCCAGACAAATTGATGGATCCCGAGCGCGTCATCGCTCTTGCTAAACGAGCAAAAGAAGCAGGGGCTAACCGCTTTTGCATGGCTGCTGCTTGGCGTCAAGTCAAAGACGGTAAAGAATTTGAAGCCATCATTCGCATGATTGAAGGAATTCGAGCCCTTGATATGGAGGCCTGTGTAACATTAGGAATGCTACAACCACACCAGGCTCAACGGCTTAAACAAGCTGGCCTCACCGCCTATAACCATAATCTTGATACTAGCCCTGAATTTTATGGTAAAATCATCACTACCCGCACCTATCAAGATCGCTTAGATACTATCAAAACCGTACGTGACCAAGGCATTGAAATCTGTTGCGGTGGCATTATCGGCCTGGGTGAATCGATTACCGACCGTGCTTCCCTTTTGTGCACCCTCGCGACCATGAACCCACACCCCGAAAGCGTACCTATCAACACATTAGTCGCGGTCCCCGGCACTCCTTTGGCCCACCAACGTCGTGTTGACAGCTTAGAACACGTCAGGATGATCGCTACTGCACGAATCCTAATGCCAAAATCCTATGTGCGCTTAGCAGCAGGACGCTCAGCACTTAGTCGCGAAGCACAAATCCTCTGTTTTATGGCAGGAGCAAACTCTCTATTCCTAGGCGATAAGCTACTTACCACCCCCAATAATGAACCACACGAAGATGAAGAACTTTTCTTCGCTCTCGCCCCTCTAGAAAAACAATCCTCACTCCCCTTAGAAAAACAAGCCTATAAGATCTAATAGAATAGGTTACAAGCAACGGTGTCGTATAAAAACACCGTTGCAATCATTTATCATCAAAGATATAATTAATAAATATAATGATGATAACTGGGGGTTTTGTTTTATGCTACAAGCAGAAAGAAAAAACGTTGAAAATACAGACGCCAGTAATGCATCCTTCTTATCTAATACTGCCGAAAACATACTAAACAGCTGGCTAACAATAGAGCTCCTTACCCCCGCAACATGTTCATCTTATGATAAAAAGAACTTCAATCCCCTCCTAGAAAGGGATCTTCCTTGGCATAAAAACGAGCGCACCAAGAAAAACTGTAGCATCTATTATGAAATTTCTTTAGGCCTCTTATACCCTAATCGCATTTCAAAAGCTCTCCTTGATCATTACCGAAGCAAAGACCCCAATGTACCATCACAAGAGGATCCCAGAGATAGGTCAGCCGCAGAAACCGAAGCTTTCTTTGCCAACCTAATATTAGATTCAGACGGACGATTAGTTGTCCAATATAATAACCCCAGCGCCCAAATTGCCAGCCTTAGCTGGGCCGCCCCCCTCATCCTAAATGAATCGCTTGAACCAGGAGCTTGGCAAGAGAAGGCGAAAATAATCCTCAACACCCTAAAGAACGCCCTCGCCCCAGAAGGTGCAGGTGAAAAGCCTATTCCGGTTGATTACCAAGCTCTTATGAAGGCCCAAAGTTCTTTAATTAAGGTCTTAAAATTACCAGAGGATTGGCTCTCCCCCACTATTTTATTTAAAAAACTTGTCATAGAAACACCTAAAGGTAGCCAGCCTCCTGCCCCTCGACCTTCTTTATTCAATACCCCGTTTTTAAAAGGCTTAATAGAGACCAAAAAATTCATTAAGGATCCAAATGCTTCCACCACTCTACACGCTTATCTAGGCATAAATAGGCCGGACGAAAGATTTGATCTCTTAACAAACAACACAAAACTTAAGGACATTTTGAGCCCTGATCTTATCCCTCTTGGTCGATGGCCAGCACCTGGGCGTCACTCTCTTGTACTTTTACAACAAGCTGCTGTTAATTTAGCAATGAGCATGCATACAGAAATAAAAGATGCAAAAGAGCTTATTGCGGTCAACGGACCGCCTGGCACTGGAAAAACCACCCTTCTGCGTGATATTTTAGCTGGCCTGATTACTAACCGCGCGCACATTATGGCCAAATTTGACGATCCAAAAGAAGCCTTTACCATTACCGAAGAAAAAATTAAAAACGGCAATCTTGAGCCTTTATCCCTCTATAAATTGGATCACAGGTTAAAAGGCTTTGAGGTGATTATCGCGGCAGCCACCAATAAGGCCGTAGAAAACATCACCACTGAATTACCTACCTTAAATGCTATTGCTAATGATGATGATGCTAAAGATTTACGCTATTTTGCGCCCCTCGCTACGGCTTTGCTAAACGAAAACTGCTGGGGGCTTGTCTCAGGTGTTTTGGGTAATCAAGCCAACCGCACCCAATTCTGCAAAACCTTTTGGAATAATCAAGACGTAGGCCTTGCGACCTATCTTCTTCACATCCGCGGCGGCCACCCTTCTATGATTGAAGATCCAAAGACAAAGATATCGCGCAAACCTAAAATCATTACTGAATGTTGCCCCCCCGAGAATGCACAAAAAGCCCTCGAACAATGGAAAAAAGCCCGTGCATCTTTTGAATCTGCCCATCTTGAAAGCCGCGCAGCTTTGAAAGCACTTAATGAAATCAACACCATTCTCCAAAAAAACCCCGACCTAGCTGACGTAAAAAAAGCTTTCATAGACGCAAAGAATAAACAAGAAGCTTGTGATGAAGCTTATCAGGGTGCAGCGCAAGCAAAGATGCAAGCCGATGATGCTCATAAGGCGGCAAAAAAGGCGCTAAACAGTCACCAAGACACCCGTTTTAGCTTTCTTGCGCGGCTTTTCAAGCGTAGCGCCTATAAGGCATGGCGACAGAAAGAGGTGCTCTTAAACAAAAATGTAGAAGAAGCCTATGAAGCCCATGAAAAAGCTGTGAGCGCTCTAAAAGCCGCTAAAGATAAAAAAAAGCAAGCAGATGAACACCATAAAGAGCAACAAAAAGCGCATAATATAATCGAAGAGGCAAAGAAAAATCTAGCGGCCCATATAGTGGATGATGCCTTTTTTGCAAAGGATCATCGTACGCGGAACCTTACTATTCCTTGGTGCAATGAAGCCACCCAGAAATTACGCGACACACTCTTTATTGAAGCAATAAAACTGCATAAAGCATTCATCGATGCCACCGCAGAACCCCTCTTCAACAATCTGAGTATTTTATTAAAAAAGGCGTTCAAGCCCGAGCTGACTAATACAAAGCAAAAACCGCTTTTAAGCGATCTTTGGTCGTCATTATTCTTAGTCCTTCCTAGTATTTCAACAAGCTTTGCCTCTTTCTCCAACATGTTCAATGGACTACCCCCACAAAGCTTGGGTTGGCTCCTTATTGATGAAGCAGGCCAAGCTACGCCTCAAATGGCCGTTGATGCTCTTATATGCACTAAAAGGGCGGTTATCGTTGGTGATTCTCAACAAATCCAGCCCGTTGTCACCCTTGCGCCCGCCCTCAATGAAGCAATTTGTCGTCACTTTCATGTTGATCCTGATGGTTATAGCGCACCCAAAGCCTCTATCCAGACCTTAGCCGAAACAGCAGCCCCCCATTATGCAGATTTGAAAAGTATAAATGGTAGCCGCTTAGTGGGCGCGCCTCTCTTGGTACAACGCCGCTGTGACGACCCCATGTTTACAATTGCCAACCTCCTTGCTTATGGAGGCCATATGATACAAGCAAAAAATACCACCTCTTCGGAAATCAGCGCTTGTTTGGGCCCATCACAATGGATTGATATCAAAAGCCCCGATTCCGAAGACGCTCTCACCAAGTGGTCCCATAATGAAGGAATGGCCGTTCTGAATCTCCTCAAACGGCTAAAGGATCAGCGTATAAACCCCGATCTCTACATTGTTACTCCTTTTAATGAAGTGGCAGGTGAAATGCAAAAGCTACTTAAGAACGAGTCTATACTAGAAGACTGGGTAACAAATCCAAAGGATTGGGTATCAGAACGCATCGGTACCGTTCACACAGTACAGGGACGAGAAGCAGAAGCAATTATCTTTATCCTTGGGGCTCCATACCCAAAGCAAGGAAAAACACGTGCTTGGGCTGGTAAGGATATCAATTTGCTAAATGTCGCTATCACCCGTGCCAAAGAGGTGCTCTATGTAGTAGGGGATCGCGGCCTCTGGGCCAATGTAAAATTTTTCAAAACTTTATCAGAGAAAATTTAAGCATCTAAAATTGAAAAACAAACCTATGTTACCTAGGATAAAACACTAAATAAAAATGGTGTTAATAACCTAAAAGCTAGTAAACCCATTATTATAGCAATCAAAAAATCTAAAAAACGCCACATGGCAGGGCGGGCAAAAAAAGGGGCTAACAAACGAGCACCATAGCCAAGCGAGAAGAAAAAAATAAAAGACGCTATAATTGCGCCGGCAGCAAAAATCACTTTGTGTGGGCTATAATGGGTAGAGATCGTCCCCAATAGCACCACCGTATCAAGATAAACATGGGGATTCAGCCAAGTGAAAGCTAAAGTAATCCAAAGTGTCTTCCTAAGTGACTTGGCCTGCGCATGTAACGGATTAAGGATAGCGTTTTGGTAAAAGGCTGCCCATAGACTCTTTAACCCATATATAAGGAGAAAGACTCCACCTGCTAACGTCATGAGCGATTCAAGGCGTGGAAATTGTAAAATCAAAAAACCAAACCCAGCAACCCCTGTTATAATCAATATAGTGTCGGATAAAGCGCAGGCTAATACAACCGCTAGCACATGTTGCCTTTGTAATCCTTGACGTAAAACAAAAGCATTTTGTGCGCCAATCGCAAAAATAAGGCTTAATGAGAAGAAAAATCCTGAAATAAAAGCATCCATTTTAAAACGATATCATGCAATTTTATATTTTCAAGTTAAATAAAATTACACGAAATGCTTCTGGATAAACAGAAAGAATCCTTGAGCTCTCTTATCCTCATTCCCTAAATAGAACTATCAGATTAAGAGACTATAACAGCGCTACCCATCTAAACAAGCCATAAATCCTTGCACCTAAACCTTCATAATCAATTGCTCCTTAAATTTCAAACACAGTGCGTAGCCTAGCGCCCTCGCCCGTGCTGCTGCAACAAATAAGCTAAAAGGCCGCGCGTCGAACCATCACGACCCTCAATAGGCACCCGCCCATCAACCATGGGCAACAGCTCATTAGCCAATTCTTTGCCTAACTCAACGCCCCATTGATCAAAGGAGTTAATATTCATTAATATCCCTTCAACAAAAACACGGTGTTCATAGAGAGCCATCAATCGCCCCAAAGCGAAAGGAGTCAAACGCTCTTGTAAAAATGTAACGCTTGGACGGTTACCTGGAAAACTTTTGTGAGGGCTTAATTTACGAGCGCTTAGCTCATCCATACCCGCTTTACGCAATAAAGCATAGGCTTCTTCCATAGTTCGCCCCCGCATCAGAGCTTCCGATTGGGCTAAACCGTTAGCTAACAGCATGTGATGTAAGTTGCTAAGTTCCTTTTCATGCCCACGAGCAAAAAGAAAGAATTCAGCTGGAACAATATCCGTACCTTGGTGCAAAAGTTGAAAAAAAGCATGCTGGCCATCTGTCCCCGGCTCGCCCCAAACTATGGGTCCGCTCGGAATAGTTAAATCAATACCTTCACGATCAACGCTTTTGCCATTGGACTCCATATCCACCTGCTGCAAATAAGCAGGAAATCGCGCTAAACGTTGTGCATAAGGCACTACAACCCGCGAAGAATAACCACAAATAACCCGTTGCCAAAAACCCAAAAGACCCAACAACATTGGAATATTTTGCCCTACGTCATTCGTTCGAAAATGCTGATCCATCGCATGGGCGCCCGCCAAAAATTCTTTAAAACGCGCCGAGCCTATGGCCATCATAATTGCCATACCAATAGGCGACCATACCGAAAAACGCCCACCTACCCATGGCCAAAACCCAAAAGTGCGGGCAGGCGCAATACCAAATTGCTCTACTTTGTCAAGAGCAGTTGAAACCGCAACGAAATGCTGCGTCACCGCTGTCTCTCCTAGGTGATCAACAATCCACCGCCGTGCTACCGCCGCATTCGCCATTGTCTCTTGAGTTGTAAAAGCTTTTGAGGCAATAATAAACAAGGTATTTGCAGGTTTAAGCAAAGCTAATATATCGCAGATATGTGCACTATCAACATTAGAGACAAAATGGCAACGTGGCCCATCGTGATAAGGCCTCAAAGCCATAGTAACCATGCTTGAACCTAAACTTGAACCACCAATACCAATTGAAACAATATCAGTAATAGGCTCATTGGTTGCACCTCGATAGATCTTTTTGCGAACGCCCTCGCAAAAATCGCTCATAGCGTCTAATACTTGGTGTACATCTTCCACAACATTATGCCCCCCCTGTAAAAAGACAGCCTCTTTTGGGGCACGTAAGGCAACATGCAAAACCGCGCGGTGTTCTGTCACATTAATCGGTTTGGCAGCAAACATGGTATCGCGCTCATCTAATAAATTTGCTGCATGCGATAGTTGATGTAAAAGATCCATTGTTGTTTTTGTGACATTACTTTTAGAAAAATCAAACAATAAGTCGTCAAACCATAATGAGAACTTTTCAAATCGCTCAGAATCTTGGACAAAATGCTGACGAATATCATGCACACTGGCTTGCGTTGCATGCGCTTTTAAACTAGCCACTATATTCCAAAACATCGTTTCATGACGCATGATATAATCCTCCTAAATAAAACATTAAGAATGGGCTTTTCCATTTAAAAAAAACCGCTGCCCCTGTACTTAATTCGCAATAATGTAGAGCTTTTCGGCTTTATATAAATACAAAGAACCACCTTCACCTTTCTTTGCGCGCTTGTTCAAGCTCTTGGATTAAATGCAACGACTCTCCCGCTCTTGTCTTAATAAAACGCGCTAATAATAAATATGCAACCGGCGTTACATACAATGTAGCAAAGGTTGCAAGCCCCAGCCCTCCCACGATCACCCATCCCATAGCGATACGGGCTTCTGCGCCCGCTCCATGAGCTATAATCAAAGGAAGAGCGCTAAGAACAGCACAAATCATAGTCATAGAAACAGGGCGTAAACGAATATTGGCCGCTTCCTCTACAGCTTGACGAATCGATTGGCCGCGATCACGTAATTGATCAGCAAACTCAACGATCAAAATACCGTTCTTCGCCATAATACCTACCAAAACCACAAGACCAATCTGACTATAAATATTCAGACTTCCTCCACTCGCAAGCATAGAAAGAACCGCACAGCCAAGCCCTAAAGGTAAAGTAGCCATAATAATAAAACCAGAGATAAAACTTTCAAATTGTGCAGCCAAAATCAAAAGAATAATCAAAATGGCAAATACAAATACCAATAAAACGCCATGAAATGAATCCTTCAAAGTGGCTGCTGCTCCTAAAGGGAGCACATAGCTACCCCTTGGTAAAAGAGGCGCGGCGATCGTGACTACGGCTTGATATGCCTCACCTAAGCTTACACCAGGCGCCAAATCGGTGGTAAGACTTACCGCTCTCATTTTATCTTCGCGTCGCAATAAGGGAAAGGTTGATTTTTCTTCTACCGTTGAAAAAGAAGAAAGCGGCACATAACGATCACCCCTAGTTTTTATCAAAACGTTTTTAAGCGCTTCTGGACTATTTACGGGTTTTTGGTCAGCCACGAGCTTTACATCGTAAGTATCGCCTGCTACGTAAATATTTCCCACCACGCGCCCGTTAAGCAAGGTTTGGATCAAACTATTGACCTCCTCAAGATCCACGTCTAACTGTGTTGCCTTTTCACGATTAAAATTTACAAATACCTGTGGGGCTGTTTCATCAAAGGATAAACGAGGGCGTTCAAAGCGCGAATCTTTGCTAAGCGCGCTTATCAAAGCTTGGCCTGCAACATTAAGTTCATCATAGTTATGCCCTAAAATAGCAAAACTTAGTCCGCCACCACTGCCACTGCTAAAGTCTCCTAATGAATTTTCTTGCAAAGCAAACATCTGCACCGAAACAATAGACGCAACCCGCCGATAAATGTCATTAATAATCTCCTTTTGGCTACGCTTGCGTATATCCCAAGGCGCTAAACCTAAAGAAATTGAGCCAGTATTTCCACTACTACCGGCAAGCGAAAACATTCTTTTAATCTCACCACTATCACACAAAGGTTGAAGAGCCTGCTCAATGCGATGTATTTGATCAGCGAAATAATCAAGTGAAACACCCCGTGGGGCCATAACATATAATAGAACCTCACCACGATCCTCTGGAGGAGTCAGCTCTTGTTTTAGCTTTGTAAAGCCAAAGCCACACGCCCCTATAAAGCATAAGGATAAAACAATCACCAACCAAGGATACTCCAAAGCACCATATAATGTTTTTTTGTAAAACCGCTGCAACCTGCCTCCCAAGTTTTGAAAAAATTTAGGCTGTCTATAATTTTTCTTCCTCGCTTCACGTAAAAACCGTGATGCCATCATGGGGCAAAGGCTCAAAGCTACCAGCGAAGAAAGTAAAACAGAGGTTGCCAAAACAAAGCCAAACTCACGAAATAAACTACCCACTGTGCCTGGTAGAAATGAAATTGGTACAAACACCGCCGCCAAGGTCAAAGTTGTAGCAACCACCGCAAAAAAAACTTCACGAGTCGCCAAGACTGCTGCGGCTCGCGGCCCTACCCCTTGATCGCGCCAACGCATAATATTCTCTAGGACTACAATCGCGTCATCAACCACGAGCCCCGTGGCCAAAACCAACGCTAAAAGTGTTAATACATTGAGAGAAAAACCCATAAGATAAATCAAAGCAATAGTGCCGATCAGCGCAGTAGGAATCGATACAAGAGGAATAAGGGTGGCACGAATATCCCATAAAAAGAGAAAAATAACCAAAAAAACGACCAAAACCGCTGCAACAAGCGCCACTTTCACTTCAGACAGCGCTCCACCAATAAAAACGGCTTTATCCGTGGCCACATCTATATATACCCCCTTGGGTAAGGTTGGCTGTAAAGCTTTTATGGTTCGATGTACGCCTTTTGAGATTTCCAATGCATTCGAGCCAGATTGCTGGATAATATCTACCCCTATAACAGGAGCACCATTATAGCGGGCTACCGCCGTTACTTGCGCGGGGGCAAATTGCACATCGGCCACATCGGCCAAATGCACATTAGGCTTAATAGAAAGATTGGCAAAAGCTGCGGGCGTAGAAATGATTGACTTCGCATGCACGCGCAAAGTTTCGCTTGGACCGTTTAAAGACCCAACTGGTGCATCTACATGAAGCTTAGCTAAAAGATGCGCCACATCACTCACTTGCAAACCATAAGCTGCAAGTTTATCTTGATTGACAGAAATTTTTACAATTTTATTGCTCTCCCCGCTCGTCCGCACATCGGCAACCCCAGGTACAGCCATAAATTTATCGATGATCTGATCTTGAACAAGCTTGGTCAGCTCCGCTATACTCATAGTATCAGATATAATGCCGATCTCAATAACGGGTTCAGATTCCGAATTACTCTTAATAACGCGCGGCCTATCGGCATCCTTAGGCAAGCGGTCACTTGCACGCGATAAGGCATCGCGTATATCCGAGGCCACCACATTTAAATCACTCCCCGCATTTAACTCAACCGTCACACGCGAACGGCCAAAAGAAGAATATGACGAGATCTTTTTAACCCCTGAGATCGGCGCAATAATCTTTTCTACTTCTTGCGTAATATCTGCATCCACCATCTCTACCGACGCCCCGCGGTAAAAGGTTGACACCGTTAAAACAGAGCTATGTGCATTCGGTAATTCTTGCACCGGCACCTGCGTCCAAGCCGCCAGCCCCGCAACAATGATTAGTGCATTAAACACGAATGCCAGCACTGGTCGGCGAATAAACAGAGCCATTGCCCCAGCTAATCCCCCCTGCACCTGATCGTCATTTTTACTCATAGTCCGCCTTTATAGGCCTTTCCTTGGCGTCAAAAACCTTTAAAATACGCACAGGCATAGAAGGAAAAAACCTTTGAAAACCCTGAATAGCAATCAGGTCACCTTCTCTTAGGTCACCCATGATCAGCACCTTATCAACTTTATGTTGTCGTACGCGTACCGGCACACGCTCTACAATATAAGTAGCTTCGTCTATCCTTATATTACTCGCATCTTCACCGCTAGGATCCCCCCTGTCGACTTTTTTAGGGATAAGCCGCCAGACATAAGCGCCCTGGCTATTCCATTGCAGCGCCAAAGGCGAAACTGCAGGCAGAGGTTTCACACTAAAATTACGATCTACCACAAAGGCCATCCCAGGCCGCAAAAAATCATCATGGTTCTCGAGGGTGGCGCGAACAAGGAAATTATGGCTTTGCGGGTCCACCTTATTATCAATCGCGCTGATCAAATTAGGAATTTCGCGATCCGGCTGATCAAGCGTGGTTATTTTCAATGTCTCGCCAAGCTTTATCAACGGTAAAAAGCGTTCAGGTACCGCGATATCGACAAAGATTTTTTCACGATTGACAATTTGCGCAAGAGGCATATTAGGCGTTACAAAGCTACCTTCAACAACAGAAAACAAGCCTACAACCCCCGGCATAGGAGCGGTAATCGTCCGTTGTTCAAGGCTTAATTGCGCCTCTTGCAAATGCAATTGCGCATTTACTAAAGCAAGACGCGCTGCCGCTTCTTGAACCTTTGTGGCGGCGTTACTATCACGTAAAGTAACAACCCGTTCATAAGCTGCTTGAGCATTTTCAACTTCAGCTCTCGCTTGCTGTACGAAGATTTCTTCTTTACGGGAATCAAGAAGAGCAATATTTTGATTTTTTGCCACGCTTTCCCCCGGCTTAACCAGGAGCTTTTTTATCGTTCCATTCGCGAGAGGCACCAAACTGACTTGAGCAGTAGGCTGCCCAGTAGCAATCATATGGAGTGAATCGCTCAGAATTTCCTTGCCCAATTTTTGGACGACAACCGCTGGTTTTTGGCGGGCGATTAATACTGTACTTTTACTTTTCTCTTGCATAAAGTAATGCTTGTAAATACCAATCCCTACAAAAATAGCTATACCTAAGAAAATAAACTTAACAACTTTCATAAACAAACCCTATTGACAGTAGCTCGCAAGCGCATCCTTCAGCGTTTATTTTAGAAATCAAAACCACTCTTCACTCCCTATACGCTTCTCGCTTCTGCCCATATCCAAGATTTTATAGATGATTAAGTAACACGCCCCTTTTCCCTCATAAGCCTGTGCAACAAAAAGCTTAAGAAAAGCAACCTACTACAATCAAATCATATAAAGAAACCGAAAACAATACCCTATCCATAGCAAATATTTTATGGCAGAATCTCTTCTAAATTACCTCTAAAGTATTATGTAAGAATAATGGTATAGGTAGTAAAGTACGCAATCATTAATGAGAGCTCCGCCCCATGCATAACCGCGATTTTTCGACCTTACATGCCAAAAAAACGGCGCCTTTACCCTTTGATATCGCCACTGATACCCGCAGCATGTGGTTCAAAGTTCCCATCCATCAGCGCCTCCGCACTCGCCTTATTGCCATTATTGCTACTGCTGTCTTCATCCTTGAGATAGCTATATATCTCCCGATGCTTGCCAATATCCGTAAAGCTTGGTTAAATAAACATTTCCAAGGGGCAAAAACTATCAGTTTGGTTCTGCCATCTGACCATAATCAACCATTAAATCTTAAAACACAAAAGAACATCCTTGACGCTACGTCTACGCTTATGATCAAGGTATGTAAAATTGACCAATGCCATACCATCGCCGCTACCCAAACACCTGAAGTCATAAATCATATCGTTGATTTAAAAGCATATTCTAAATGGAGTTCCATTCGGGAATCGCTCTCAACTTTGCTCTGGGGCGGAAATCAAAATCTCCTAGTCAAGGGGGCATTATTCGACCCCTCTATGTATACAGAAGCCTTATTAAAAGACGACGACTTGCGCGCCTCTATGATCGATTTTACAAAGTATTTTATTTTTACCTCTTTGCTTATCTCGCTGGTAGCCGCCTTTTTTATCTATGTTATTTTACAAAAACTGTTACTCAAGCCTTTGCGCACCATCTATGAAAATATGCTAGATTTTGTACTTGAGCCTGATAATCCTAACCGAATCATGGTTCCTACTAGCCGCCGCGATGAACTAGGCCTTGCTCAACGGCGCCTTGCCTCTATCGAAAGCAAGGTACAGCGCGATCATGCCCGCCAAAAACATTTAGCCAATTTGGGCCTTGCTGTTTCCAAAATAAACCACGATATGCATAATATACTAGCTTCTGCCCAGTTACTTTCCGACCGGTTGGCAAAAGTGCAAGATCCAATCGTCCAAAAAGTTTCTCCTCAATTGGTAGCGGCCATTGACCGTGCCACTAAATATAGCCAAAGCGTTATCACCTATGGACGCAATCAAGAACTACCGCCTAAACGCAAGCGCTTTCTCCTTCACCCCTTTATTCATAACGTCTATGAACATTTAGTAATAGCACAACGTGAAGAGATTGATTTTCAAAACCTCGTCCCAAAAGGTATTGTCATTGATGCCGATGAAGACCAGCTTCACCGCATTATCACAAATCTTATCCGCAATGCTATACAAACCCTAAATGAAACCAAGCCACCTCAGGCTACAAAAAGCCTAATCATTGAAGCTGAACGCCACGGTAAATCTACCTTTATCCATATCAAAGATAATGGCCCAGGCCTGCCCTTAACAGCCAAAACCCATTTATTCTCGCCTTTCAAAGGCTCCACCCATCGCCACGGCTCGGGACTTGGCCTTGCCATCTGTGAAGAACTTATCCGCGCCCACGGCGGCTCCATTCATTTGGACGAATCTACAAAAATAGGCGCGCATTTCGTCCTCTATATCCCCGATAATCCCACCACTAAAAAGAGATCTAAAAAAACGCTAAGAATAGATAAAAATAATAATCCCTCCAAATAACGCATTTTATCATTTTCAAAACACAGAAATATATTGCCGTCGTAGGGCGCCTGTGCATTTTAAAAGAAAGCGTTCCATAACAACACAAATATAGTAATATATCTTGCAACTCATAAATCCCACATAAGAGGGGGCTATTACCTTTCAACAAGTCATTACAGATCAGCTATTGGTAGCTCAATCCAAAAGCTTCTAGCATCCTTTTTTTTCAAAACGGAATAATCGTCCTGATTGCGCTTAATATATATGCCCCGCGCTACGGATTCTAATGTTCCCACTCGCCCCTATCAAAAAGAAGCAAAAACCATAGAAAATTATATTTTTATGTAAGTTTCACTTGCAATTTATCTCAAGAACGATTACCAACCCCATAGCTTAAAATCATTAAGCCATGGCACCCGTAGCTCAGCTGGATAGAGCACCAGACTACGAATCTGGGGGTCAGGAGTTCGAATCTCTTCGGGTGCGCCACAAGCATATTTTATAAAAACCGCTAACTCGCGAAGATATGTTTGAAATTTTATATCTTCATCGCTCATGGTTTTTAATGAAGAATAAAAGATTCTATCCCCAATTTTTGGTATTCAGTCCGACTAGCTATAGCATAAGATTGCGGCGCCTTTAAAAATGTCAGGGCGCCAGTAATCTGTAACAGCAAGGCTCCAATCCCTACTTGGATAGGTAGTCCCAAAAGATAATTTTATATCAAGGCCTACAAGATTTTAAGTGGGTGTTCCCCTGTAATTGATAATGCAATTGCCTGATTAGCTCCTGTTGCCGCATCAATTTTTAGCAGAATATTATAAAAAATCAAAAACGGTATAATTAAAAAAGCCCTGCACCACACACCCATAAAAATCAGCATCACTATATTAACCGGTATTTCAGCAATAGGCAGATAAATCCTCACTTTAACGTTTTTCCTATCCCTCATAATAGATCGCCGATTTTTACTTAAATGGGATCATAGTAAAATTGCAGATAAAAACATAAAATAATCATCAAGGTTAGGGTGAAAATAAGACCCGTGATAAAGATGCTGGAGACGTTTTTCTTAACCACCCTTATTATAGCTCCACCCAGGGAGTCTTTAATGACTGCCTCTTGAAGCGGACGAACAAATGCCAAGCATTTATCGTGCAAAGATGCAGAAAGTGAAAACTTAGGGATCGATGCTATAGCAGCCTTATGGGTCAAAAATGCTTGAGAAAATTGAGCAGGCTGCTCGGCGGGAATAGTAGCTTGCGCAGTCTTTTTCGCCAATTGAGCGCTTTGCGCAGACGATAACACCAATTTTTTTTCCATACTTTTTGCTAGCTTAACAACAAGTGGCAATAATTTCAAAATAAGATCGGCGCGCACGCTATAAATGGCTTGGCGCTTTTCCATATCTCTAAAGCGCCTTAACAAAGCATGATTACAAGCCTTTTGCTGGCGATATTGCGCCCATAAAGCCAAACTAAGCACGGCAAAATCAAGCGTTTCCTGCGATTTAAAGGCGCTAGTCCCCCCTTCTAAAGACAGGGGCTCCGATGGCGGCGCACAGTGTTGCATATGAGCGTGGATGGCTCGCAACCGCCTCGCTACCGCTTCCATAAGATGAGCGGGGATAAATCCAGGCTCTGTATCTAACGCCCCCCTCACTGCTCCTTGAGAAAAAATATGGGGTTGTGTTTGTAACTGTCCTTGCCTTCTCATTGGGTCATCCGCCTTTATGCTCACCCGGTACACATGGAGCCTTTATGCATGAAGAAAGATCTCCAATGGATCCGATACGTCAGGCCCTATGACTCCATCAGACTGTACCTGATTTAAGTAAAAATAGCTTTAACAGACATAGCGCCATCATTGCCCCAGTTGACAAAGTTTCATAAGATAGGTCATAAATTGATCAAGATATTAAAGACACGCAAGAGGAGGCTCGTGTGATCTTAGAGAACTTATCGGCAAGACCTTAAAACGCCTTTAGTCAACCGGCTGTCTAACAGAAGGCATTTGAATAGTTGTATCAAACGGCCTTTCTGTGAGTTTGCATATTAAGAGGATTATCATGAAAATCATCGTCGCTGTTAAACGTGTGATTGATTATAATATAAAGGTACGGATCAAAGCCGATGGTAATGGGGTTGATCTAAATAACGTCAAAATGTCGATGAATCCTTTTGATGAAATTGCCGTTGAAGAGGCTGTCCGCCAGAAGGAAGCCGGACAAGCTAGTGAAATTGTGCTCGTATCAGTTGGCCCCCAAGCCGCACAAGAGACCCTACGAACAGGACTTGCAATGGGGGCAGACCGCGCCATCTTAGTCAAAACAGATGAGCGCGTTGAATCTTTAGCTGTTGCTAAGGCGCTCAAAGCCATTTGTGAGGAAGAAAAACCCACTATGGTCTTTTTAGGCAAACAAGCCATTGATGATGATAACAATCAAACGGGTCAAATGCTAGCGGCTTTACTTAATTGGGGGCAAGGCACCTTTGCCTCCCAACTCAAAATTCATAACAACTGCGCGGAGATTACCCGTGAAGTGGATGGCGGTCTACAAACGCTCTCACTACCTCTACCCGCTATTATGACCGTCGACCTACGCCTAAATGAGCCGCGCTATGCATCTTTGCCTAATATCATGAAAGCAAAGAAAAAACCCATTACTGAGACAAGTTTTTCTCAATTGGGGATAGATGCCACCCCAAGGCTTACTATCGTGCAGGTGGAGGCGCCCATGGGTCGTAAAACCGGCATTAAAGTCGCCAATGTGAAGGAGCTAGTCGAAAAATTACAAGAAAAAAACGTTATCTAATAATGGGAGCCGAACAATGGCACTTCTTTTACTCGCCGAGCACGATAACCAATCCCTATCTGATCAAACAGCTAAGGCCTTAACGGGCGCTATAGCTCTTGATAAAACCATTGATATTTTAGTATGCGGACATGAATGTAGGCCTGCTGTAGAAAAAGCTGCCAGCCTCGCTGGCGTACGGAGAATTCTTCACGTAGATCACCCAAGCCTTACCCATCACTTAGCGGAAAACGTTACCAAAGTACTTGTCACCCTATCAGAAAATTATACTATATTTTTAAGCCCCGCCACAAGCAATGGTAAAAATATTATGCCTCGCTTAGCGGCTCTCTTGGATGTGATGCAAATTTCTGATATTATTGAAATTATCTCACCAGATACTTATAAGCGCCCCATTTATGCAGGTAACGCCATTGAAGTTGTACAATCAAAGGAATCCAAAAAGGTTCTTACCTTGCGCACCAGCGCCTTTGATGCCGCGCCAAGTGGCGGGGCGGCGGAAATTACTTCCCTCGACTTAGACCCCGATAGCGGCCTTTCCTCCTTCGTTAGCGAAGAAAATAATAAAAGTGCTCGTCCTGATCTTACTTCTGCACGCATTGTCATATCGGGAGGCCGAGGGCTTGGATCAGCAGAAGAATTCATGGCACTTTTAGGCCCCCTCGCTGATAAACTCAATGCGGCTTTAGGCGCTAGTCGTGCTGCAGTTGATGCAGGCTATGCTCCCAATGATTGGCAAGTAGGACAAACAGGAAAAATTGTTGCCCCTGATCTCTACATAGCGGTTGGCATTTCTGGAGCTATCCAACATCTTGCGGGTATGAACGCTTCAAAAATCATCGTTGCAATCAATAAAGACGAAGAAGCTCCCCTTATGCAGATTGCTGATTACGCTCTTGTTGCCGATCTTTTTGAAGCGGTGCCAGCATTAGTAAAGGCGCTACCATGACCCACCCCCTGCTCCCCCAAAACACACAGCAACACGTTCCAATTAACCTTGCGCCGCCGCGCGAAGAAATGGCTTTTGATGTTGTAATCGTAGGAGCAGGGCCAGCAGGGCTTGCCGCTGCTATTCGTCTAAAGCAAAATGATCCTAACATCAGCGTGGTAGTCCTTGAAAAAGGAGCTGAAGTCGGCGCCCATATCTTATCAGGCGCGGTAGTGGATCCCGTGGGGATTGACCATTTACTCCCCGATTGGCGACAAGAAGAAAGCCACCCGTTTCAAACCTTGGTCAGCGATGACCAATTCCTCTTCTTAACCCAAGAACGGGCACACCGCATCCCTGCTATCTTCATGCCTAAAGTTCTCTCAAATCATGGGTGTTACATTGTTTCACTAGGCCATGTATGCCGCTGGTTGGCTCAAAAGGCCGAAGCTCTGGGAGTAGAAATTTACCCCGGATTTGCCGCCAATGAATTACTCTACAATGAAGATGGCGCCGTATGCGGCGTTGCCACAGGCGATATGGGGCTTGACAAAACTGGTACACCTAGCGCCAATTACATGCGTGGGATGGCTCTTTTAGGTAAATATACGCTTTTAGCCGAAGGAACCCGAGGTTTCCTTAGCCAACAAGCAATTAATAAATTTAACCTTAATCACGCTCGCTCACCACAAAAATATGGGCTAGGATTAAAAGAATTATGGGAAATTAGGCCGCAAAAGCACCGCCTTGGGCTTGTACAGCACACGGCTGGCTGGCCCCTAGACCGTCACACAGGCGGCGGCTCCTTCTTATACCACTTGGAAAACAATCAAGTTGCGGTTGGCTTTGTTGTGCACCTTAACTATGAAAACCCTTATCTTTCACCCTTTGAAGAGTTCCAACGTTTTAAAACTCACCCTTCCGTCCGTGATCTTTTTATTGGCGGTAAGCGACTGAGCTATGGAGCTCGAGTCATTAATGAAGGTGGCTTTCAAGCTGTGCCACAATTAAGCTTTCGCGGCGGCGCTCTCATTGGCTGCGCTGCAGGCTTCGTAAATGTTGCCCGCATTAAAGGCTCCCATAACGCTGTATTGTCAGGAATTTATGCAGCAAACCACGTCGCCACTGCTTTGGCACAAGGCCGCGCACAAGATGAAATTACTCAAATTGAGAATGAATGGCGACACAGCCTCATCGGCCGTGATCTTTATCCAGTGCGTAACGCTAAACCGCTCTGGTCAAAGTACGGCACGCCTTTGGGTATAGGCTTAGCAGGGTTTGACCTCTGGTGGCAAAAGATTTTCAAATTTTCCTGCTTTGGCACCCTCAAACACGATAAAACCGACTCAGCCTGCTTAAAACCAGCTGCCAAATTCCAACCCATAACTTACCCAAAGCCTGATGGTATCGTTAGCTTTGACCGCTTATCAAGCGTCTTCTTATCTAATACCAACCACGAAGAAGATCAACCTTGCCATCTTAAAGTACATGACATAACCGTACAAAAGCGATCTGAATGGGGAGTTTTTGGTGGCCCATCCAGCTATTACTGCCCAGCTGGGGTCTATGAATGGATAGAAGAATCGGGAGCCCTTACCTACCGGATTAACGCGCAAAATTGCGTTCACTGCAAAACCTGTGATATCAAAGACCCCAATAACAATATTACTTGGTCTTCCCCTCAGGGCGGCGAAGGTCCGCTCTATACCAATATGTAAAGCCCTGATGCTACTCCATCTACGGTAAACAATTGTATACAGCTTACATCTAATATTGCTTTACTGCAACTAATGCACAACAGCCATGCAATATTCTCACTGCTCTATAATCAAGATTTAGCGTATTATTAATTTGAATACATCTTTATCAATTATAGGTACAAAAATGAACATTCTTCGGTCTTTTAATAAATGGCGTCGCTATCGCAACACCATCAATGAATTAAACCGTCTATCCGCTCATGAATTGCGCGATATTGGCATTGAACGAGGTGATATCGCTTACATTGCCCGCCGCGCCCTACAGCAATAAAGACCCCTCACGGGGCCTTTATTATTATACCTCACTCAAGGGTCTATACTTTATAATAGCTGCTTCTCTCCTTAATATAGGAGCTTAGCTTTATAAAAGGCCTCCATTTTAGAATTTGACGAGTGTTGAGGTCAGTCTTTGTTTGGCGTCTCATCTGATAACCCTTGCAAATAAAGCAAAAGATCTGCTCGTCTTTGCGGATCCTTTATCCCAGAAAAACTCATAATCGTGCCCGGGATAAAGCGAGATGGATCCGTGATAAAGTGATCCAAAGCCGTAAGATCCCAAATTTTATCCTTACTTTTCTGAAACGCCTTTGAATAACGAAAGCCCGGTGCCGTTCCCGCAGGGCGCCCCACTACGCCCCATAAATTAGGACCCACGCGCCGCATAACTCCATTAGCTTGTGGCGGCTGCGCTACATGACATCGCGCGCAAATAGAAAATACTTGGCGTCCAGCTATGAAATCAGCACGTTCCATATAATCAGACAGACGCAAAGGAGCCGCTAGTTCATGCTTTACAATGCTGTGCTTAAATGGCTTCTCATGGAGATCCGATGCTAAAGGTATCTCATAAAGCCTAGCCCCTAAAAAACACACGCCCCACCAAAAGAGCGCCCAAAAAATAAATGCCAAGAGAGCGGTTAAAACAACAGAAGGCCGCAAGGGCACTTTCATCGCATGTTCCTCTCTTCCCTTAACAATAAAAAGCTACGCAACGATCAACATAAAATGCTAGAAATCTTAAAGCAAGCACGTTACACTTTTCCTAATTTAGGAGCTAAAATGTTAAAAACTAATATTATAGCCTTCCAAGGCACTTACGGTGCTAACTCAGATATCGCCTGCCGAGCAAAATACCCTACCATGCAAGTTTTGCCCTGTGATAGTTTTGAAGCTACACTTGAAGCGGTCGAAAAGGGGATAGCTGATCTCGCCATGATTCCTATTGAAAATACATTAGCGGGCCGAGTAGCCGATATCCATCATCTTTTACCCCAAGCTAAGCTCCACATTATTGACGAATACTTCCTTCCCATCCATTTTCAGCTTATGGCCTTACCAAATACTGAATACCAAAACATAAAAACCGTACATAGCCATATACACGCCCTTGGCCAGTGCCGCCAAATTTTGCATAAAAACGACTGGCATGCTGTAGTTGCTAGCGATACAGCAGGCGCCGCAAAATGGGTAAGCGAGCAAAAAGATCCCTCTCATGCTGCTCTAGCCCCTAAACTGGCGGCTGAGCTTTATAACCTCAAAATTCTTGCAACTAATGTCGAAGATTCGCCCGATAATATCACGCGCTTTGTTATCCTTTCCAAAGAGAAAAAATGGGCAAAACGCAAAAGCACGGGCGATGCCATTCTCACTAGTTTACTATTTCGGGTTCGCAATGTCCCCGCCGCCCTTTATAAAGCCCTAGGAGGCTTTGCCACTAACGGTGTAAATATGAGCAAGTTAGAAAGCTACCAGATCGGCGGTAGTTTTCAAGCTACACAATTTTTCGCCGATATTGAAGGCCACCCTGATGACATAAGCGTGCAATTAGCCTTAGAGGAACTAAGCTTTTTTTCTGCAGAAATCCGTATAATCGGCGTCTACCCTGCAAGTCCTTGGCGCACCGCTAAATCCAAAACTCGTTCATAGGTTGCGGTGCCACTTGCTTTATTACAATATCTAGAAGGGTACAGTAGCCAAAAATCTTGAATGGATCAGCGCCTCTTAAAATACCAAGATTGGTAAATATGTGATCAAGCGCGTCAATGCTATGAGCCAAGCCATTGACGAATCAAACACCGCGCAATAGAGCCTTCAGGTGCAATAATCAAACCCTCTGGATGACGACCTTCTAGCATCAACTGCACGCTTTCCCGCTCAAACCAACCACCATCTTCAATTTCTATAGGATCCATAGTAATGTGGCGACTCAAAGCTCGGGCACTACAACCAAGCATCAAGGAATGAGCAAAAGGCCAAGGCTGAGAGAAATGATACGTAACTTCGCCGAGCAATACCCCCATTTCTTCATACACTTCACGCTGCACCGCGGCTTCAAGTGTTTCACCTTGTTCAATAAAACCTGCCAAACAAGAATAGCGCTTATGAGCAAAATTAGGCGAACGTGCCAAAAGACATGCATTAGCGTCATGCACGAGCATAATGGCCACAGGATCAACCCGCGGGAAAGACTCAGAACTACAATGAGAACACTGGCGAGATGCGCCTCCTCCTTTTATTTGCATTTTTTTCCCGCAGTAACCACAAAATTTCTGACTCCTATGCCAAGTCAAAAGAGAATAAGCTTGGGCCACTGCGCCGGCCTCCGCTTCATAAAAATACTTTTGTTGGTAGCCTTCCCAAAGCGGTAGCTGTGCATAAGAGCTTTTCTCTTCAACAACTGGCAAGGTTGTAATAAATAGAGTTACCACCCGGCGCCCATCTTGCCAGCCCAATAAGCAAGCCTCGTCCCACTGCGGTGAAAAGGGCTCGACCTCTTGCGCACTTAAATAAAATTCTGGAATTTCCCCAACCCGATAAAGTAAATTCTTACCATAAAATGCTATTATATAGGGCTCCCCCTCACGCATCTCAACGGGTGAGAAATCAACCCTCTTCTCAAATTGTCGGATAATGGGATTATTTATAAAGGCTAATTTGCCAAACATATCATCGTTCCTTCCCCAAAGATTCGCTTGCCGCCATTATAGGTATGTTTTTTCTCAATCGTATAGAGCGATAAAAAAGGATAGATTTAATGTGAACACTTAACTATACATAATTTCTTTACCTATACGCCCTTTATGGGTTGCTTTTTAGCCCTAAATTAGCGATAGAGAAGTGGGGGGTTGACGATGGACAATCCGCTCGCCAACCGGGTCAGGTCTGGAAGGAAGCAGCCCTAACGAGCTTGGCTTGGGTCATCACTCAACCCCCCGCCCTTATATCAAACCTTAGTAGCGCCTTGCCCATTTCTTAGAATATTCACGCCCGCGCTAAGATAGCCTGGTTATTCCGCTATATATTGTGAGCATTTATGGATACAGCCGCAAAAGCCCCTAATCCCGTCGTCTCCCCACCGCCCTATCGTGTTTTAGCTCGTAAATACCGCCCGGAAACCTTTGCTGACCTCATAGGCCAAGCGCCCATGGTACAAACGCTCCAAAACGCCTTTGAAAGCGATCGTCTTGCACAAGCGTGGATGCTAACTGGCGTGCGAGGCGTAGGGAAAACCACCACCGCTCGGATCTTAGCCCGCGCTCTTAATTATAAGACAAATAATATAGATCGTCCCACTATCGCCTTACCGGAAAAGGGCGAACATTGCCAAGCCATCATGGAAGGTCGACATGTTGATGTCATAGAAATGGACGCCGCTTCCCACACAGGAATTGATGATATCCGTGAAATCATCGAACAAGTGCGTTATCGCCCTGTTACCGCGCGCTATAAAGTTTATATTATCGACGAAGTTCATATGTTGTCCACCCAAGCCTTTAACGGCCTTCTCAAAACATTGGAAGAGCCGCCACCGCATGTTAAATTTATTTTTGCTACCACTGAAATTCGCAAAGTTCCTATCACTGTTTTATCTCGCTGTCAGCGCTTTGACTTGCGGCGCATTGAATCCACAACCTTGGCCGAACATCTAAAAAAAATCACCAGCCTTGAAGGCAGCGTTGCAGAACCCGAAGCGCTTTCCATGATCGCTCGTGCTGCCGAAGGATCCGTGCGCGATGCCTTATCCATACTCGACCAAGCCATCGCTGCAAGCCAAGGCTATATCAAAGCCCAAACCACCCGCGCCATGCTTGGCCTTGCCAATCAGGCCCGCATTATTGATCTCTTTGCGTTTATCATGAAAGGTGATATGCGCAGCGCCTTACATGAATTGCGCGATCAATATAATAACGGAGCTGACCCCCTTATTTTATTAAGCAATCTGGCTGATTTTAACCACCTTGTCACTCGTTTACGTTTCATCAATGACTTAGCTGAAGATGCTTCACTCACTGAAGAAGAACGCCAACGTGGCCTTGAATTTTCGCAAAAGCTCTCTCTCTCAACACTCTCCCGCACGTGGCAAATGCTTCTAAAAGGCCTGCAAGAAGTTGAAAAAGCCCCGCGCCCCATCCAAGCGGCAGAAATGCTCATCATCCGTTTGGCTCATGCCGCCGATTTACCTCCTTTAGAAGATGCTTTGAATGCTTTAGCCGCTGGTAAATCTGTGCCACCTGTCTCCAAAATAAGCAGCACGATGCCTACACCTATAAAAAGCGTAAGCAATGAGCAAATACGTACACACAACCCGCCTACAGTTTATGGAGTTTCGGAAGAAAGCGAACCCGATATTGAAGATATTACAATAGATAAAAAACACCAAAATATCCAACCTACAAAACAAAATAAAACGCCTCAAGAAAAAAAGTTATTTGAATCAAAAAGGCAAATCAGTACACAAAATGCATGCCCCCATACCCTTGTTGATCTTATCGCCTTAGCCGATCATCATAAAGACATCCACCTAAAATTATTGATAAAAGAATATATCAGACCTATCTCGATCAGTCCTGGACGCCTTGAATGTAGCCTAGAGCCTGGGGCTCCACGCAATTTTTGCCAAGACCTAGCCTCAAAGCTGCGTCTATGGACAGGGCAACGTTGGGATATTATTCGCGCCTCTGAAGGCGGCGGTAAAACCTTGCGCGAAGAGGAAGATAACGCCCATGCAGCGCTTCTGTCTCAGGCCGCACGCGACCCAGAAATTGATAAGATTTTGAAACATTTCCCCGGCGCAAAAATTGTGGATGTTCGACTTAACAAAAATGAAGAAGAACATTTTCTAGACCTTTCTACCAACACCGCGTTAGATAATGATTCCCTTGATCAAACGGGTTATTTTGATTAAAGTTGCACCAAATATCCACCCTTTTAAAATTAGGCCGCTACAATCATTCTTAGCATACGCAATTTGCACCCGATAGAAGTTAAATACCCGCGGCTTAAAATACGAATAATGGAGACAAACAAATGCGTGACATGCTCAGCATGATGAAAAAAGCCAAAGAAATGCAGGCAAAAATGCAAGAAATGCAGGATGCGATGGCGCAAATTGAAGTTAACGGTGCAGCAGGCGGTGGCTTGGTCACGACCAAACTAAATGGGAGCGGCCATATTTGTGGTATAAAAATAGACCCAAGCCTTTTAAAGCCTGATGAAGGGGAAATATTAGAAGATCTCATCATCGCTAGCCATAACGAAGCAAAAAGTAAACTTGACCAAGCCATTGCCCAAAAAACTCAAGAAATGACTGCAGGGCTTCCTATCCCTCCGGGTTTCAAATTGCCTTTCTAACTCTTTCTTCCTCTTTTTCACACTTGGTATCAATTATGGCCAGACCTATTGCCGGTCCTGAAATTGAACGGCTTATCCAATTATTAGCGCGCCTTCCTGGACTCGGACCGCGTTCGGCTCGCCGCGCCGCTCTACATTTGATCAAGAAAAAGGAAGCTCTACTCGCCCCCTTGGGTTCAGCCATGAACGAAGCAGCGTTAAAGGTACGCCTCTGCACGGTTTGCGGCAATGTCGATACCCATGACCCTTGTCTTATCTGTACCGACCCCCGCCGCGACCCAAGTACTCTGATCGTTGTTGAAGATGTCGCCGATCTATGGGCCTTAGAGCGGGCTGCCCTTATGTCTGTGCGCTATCACATTTTAGGTGGCCGCTTGTCACCCCTGGACGGCATAGGCCCAGAAGACCTTAACATCGAAAGCCTAATCAAAAGGGTAGCTGAAGGCGGTATAAAAGAAATTATTCTTGCCGTAAACGCTACGGTAGAAGGCCAAACCACCGCGCACTATATCACTGATCACTTATCGGCCTTCCCCATAAAAGTCAGCCGCCTAGCTCATGGCGTACCGGTAGGTGGCGAATTGGATTATCTTGATGACGGCACCCTAGCAGCTGCCTTAGCCGCACGAACCAGCCTATGACATACCGTACCCTTGTGAGGCCCTTTTCAAAAAACAATCATTACGAAATCGCCTTTACAAGTCTTCATTCATCATTCCATAATCCTATATCTTAATTGGGAGGAAATACCATGGGGAGCAATATCGCCCTTACCGGCCTAGCCCGCGACCTTCAGCAACGCGCCTCAAAAAACAAACCAATACGAATTGGTCTTGTAGGGTGTGGAGAAATGGGCATAGACCTCCTTTCTGCGGTCACTCACATGGAGGGGATAGAAATTGCTGGCGTTTGCAGCCGCACCCCAACCAAAATCCTTAACGGGGCAGACATCGCCTATGGAGAAGAAGGGCATGCGCGCATAGTAACTACCTCTTCTACCTTTATGGCGGCCGTAGAAAATGGTATCATTGCTGCTACTGATGACCTTGATCTCTTGCTTGAAAACCCGCTTATTGATGTTGTGGTCGATGCAACAGGATACCCAGAAGCAGGCGCAGAGATTGGCTATAAAGCTTTACAAAACCATAAGCATTTAGTCATGATGAATGTAGAAGCCGATGTTACAATTGGTCCCTATTTAAAGATTTTAGCTGATAAACAGGGTTGTGTCTATACATTGGGCGCAGGCGATGAGCCCTCGTCTTGCATGGAACTGATCGAATTCGTTTCATCCCTAGGGTACAAGGTAGTGGCAGCGGGCAAAGGCAAAAACAACCCCCTCTTTTATGAGGCCATCCCCGATCACTACGAAGAAGAGGCGCATAAGCGTAACATGAACGTGCGCATGTTAGTAGAGTTTATTGACGGCTCCAAAACTATGGTAGAAATGGCTGCTATTGCAAATGCAACGGGTCTTGTACCAGACTGTCCAGGCATGCACGGCCCTAAAGCTCCTTTGGCTGATCTTGCCAAAATCCTTATCCCTCGCCAAGATGGCGGTATTCTAAACCAGGGAGGCGTTGTCGATTATTCAGTAGGTGAAGGCGTTTCCCCCGGCGTCTTTGTAGTAGCAGAAATACGCCACCCCCGCCTACAAGAGCGAATGAGCGACCTTAAAATCGGCCAAGGGTCGTATTTTACCTTTCACCGCCCCTACCATCTCACCTCACTTGAAGTGCCCCTATCTTGCGCACGGGCTGTCCTTTATGGGCGTGCTGATATGGTTCCTCTACCTAAACCGACTGCTGAAGTCTGCGCCATTGCAAAAAAGGATCTCTTTCCAAACGATCGTCTTGATTTTATAGGCCTTTATACTTATAGAGCTTGGACCATGGCCATTGAAGACGCCCACACAAACCACGCCCTACCTTGCGGTCTTCTAGAAGGAGCAACCGTTACTGCCCCTATCAAATGTGGTGAACTTATCACCGCCCATAATTGCCGCATCCAAAACGACCGTTGGATTGCACGCTTGCGTGCCAAACAAGATCAACAAATTTATGGAGAAAAAGCTCCTTTTTTGTATCATCCCCCAACAGTCTAGATCTAAAAATACGCGGGAGGACGTAAGCCGGCCTCCACGTAAAGATAAGCTCTAGTCAAGCGATTTAATGATGCCTTCGACGGTTTTTTTAGCATCACCAAAAAGCATCATTGTGTTATCTTGAAAGAAAAGACGATTTTCGACCCCAGCATAACCCGCGCCCATGCCGCGCTTTAAAAAAAGAACCGTTCCTGCTCTATCAACATCAAGAATAGGCATTCCAAAAATAGGTGAGTCAGGGTCAGTTTTAGCCGCTGGGTTAGTCACATCATTAGCGCCAATAACAAAAGCCACATCAGCCGTGGCAAATTCCGCATTAATATCTTCAAGCTCAAACACTTCATCATAAGGAACATGAGCTTCCGCCAACAACACATTCATATGACCTGGCATCCGTCCTGCTACAGGGTGGATAGCATATTTCACTTCAACCCCTTGCGCCTTTAATTTATCCGCCATCTCACGCAAAGCATGTTGCGCTTGAGCAACAGCCATGCCATATCCAGGCACAATAATTACCTTAGCAGCGTTTTTCATAATGAACGCGGCGTCGTCCGCCGAACCCTGTTTAATAGGTTTTTCTTCCTGATTTTCTGCTGTAGTAGCAGAAACATTTGTACCAAAGCCTCCTAAAATTACCGAAAGGAAAGAGCGATTCATCCCCTTACACATAATATAAGACAAAATCGCCCCAGAAGAACCAACCAAAGCACCAGTAATAATCAAAGCCATATTACCAAGAGTAAAACCGATTCCAGCCGCAGCCCATCCTGAATAGGAATTAAGCATAGAAACAACAACCGGCATGTCGGCACCACCAATAGGAATAATCAGCGTCACCCCGAGAACCAACGCGCCAAAAATAATCAGCCAAAAAGCCCACGAACTTTCGCTTTCAATAAATACAAAAAGCAAAAGCAAAAGCCCAAGTCCTAAAGCAAGGTTTAAAGCATGGCGGGATTTTAATAAAATAGGCTTTCCCGACATACGGCCATCAAGCTTTAAAAACGCAATGATAGAGCCCGTAAATGTAATTGCACCAATTGCTACACCTAATCCCATTTCTGCCAAAGCATGGCCACTAATCGCACCTGTCACGTCAATGCCAAAAGAATGCGGAGAATAAAGGGCAGCCACCGCTACAAGAACTGCCGCGAGCCCTACCAAGGAGTGAAAAAATGCCACTAATTGCGGCATGGAGGTCATAGCTATATGGCGCGCTACAAAGGCGCCGATTGCCCCCCCAATTGCAATAGCAATAATGATCAAAACAAAAGAGGCTAGCCCAGCTCCCATAAGCAAAAGGGTCGTTACAATGGCTAAGGCCATCCCCGCCATGCCATAAAAATTACCTCTTCGGCTTGTGATTGGATGAGACAACCCCCGCAGAGCCATAATAAATAAAAGACCAGAAATAAGATAAAGTACAGCAGACACATTCATATTCATAATCCGCCTCACTTACCTTTTTTTCGGTACATAGCAAGCATACGTTGCGTAACTAAAAAACCCCCAAAAATATTAATACTCGCTAAAACCAAAGCAATAAAACCCGCGACCCCAGAAATACCAGAACCTGCTAACCCCACCGCCAGCAAAGCGCCAACAATAATCACCGAAGAAATCGCGTTGGTGACCGCCATAAGAGGTGTATGCAATGCTGGCGTCACCGACCATACAACATAATATCCCACCACAATAGCCAAAACAAAAACCGCTAATTGGAAGACAAACGGATCAATCGTTTTGCTATGAGCATCATCCAAAGCCATTTGTAGTGTTTGCCCATAAACCTTGCGCACCTGCTCCACCGCCTGCTCAAGCCCAGTCAAAGCTTTATCAAAAGCCTCATTTTCCATTATTTTACTCCTTCTCTTGCATGCTTGCGCCCTCTAAGTCTACACCCTTCTGCGCAAAGTAAGCTTCTGAGGCTTCGGAGCGAAAGACTTCATGAACTACACGACCCTCTTGAGTTAGAAGAGTAGCCTTAATAATTGGATCATCAAAATCAATTGCTAACTTCTTCTTAACCTTATCAGTTATCATTTCTATAAAAGCATAAAGATTACGCGCATAAAGCTGTGAGGCTGTTGCTGCAATACGCCCAGCAAAATTGGCAAAACCAACAATCTTTACCCCATCACATTCAATGGCTTCATCAACACACACACCTTCTACATTGCCGCCACGCGCTACCGCTAAATCAACCACAACCGAACCTGGTCGCATACTTTTAATCATTGCTTGACTCACAAGCCGTGGAGCCGGACGCCCAGGAACAAGGGCTGTGGTAATCACAATATCCTGCCTGCTAATATGGTCGGCAACAAGCGCTGCCTGCTTTTCAAGGTATTGCGCTGACATTTCTTTAGCATAACCACCAGCCGTCTCGGCTGCTTTAGATTCTTCATCCTCTACAGCAATAAATTTTGCCCCAAGTGAAGCAACTTGCTCTTTAGCAGCAAGCCTCACATCCGTCACACTCACCACCGCACCCAAACGGCGCGCAGTTGCAATAGCTTGCAAACCCGCCACTCCGGCTCCCATCACAAATACTTTGGCTGCTGGTACCGTGCCTGCAGCAGTCATCATCATTGGAAAGGCTCGGCCATAAAAATAAGCTGCTTCAATTACCGCTTGGTAGCCAGCTATATTTGCCTGAGATGAAAGCACATCCATTGCTTGCGCGCGCGTAATGCGTGGCATAAAATCCATGGTAAAGGCGCAAAGCCCCGCGTTAGCCCAATCGATTAATGCCTCTTGATGATCATAAGGGTCGAGCATAGCAATAAGGACAGCTCCGCTTTTGTAATGAGCCACTTCACTAGACACGGGGGGGCGTAATTTTAAAATAATATCCGCATCCTTACTCGCCTCCTTCTCAACAAGGCAAGCACCCGCATCTTCATAATCACGATCTAAAATTCGCGATAAAAACCCCGCACCCTTTTCTACCCATACATCATAACCAAGGGCTTTATATTTTTTTATAACTTCTGGCGTGGCAGCAACACGGCTTTCACTTTGTTCTATTTCCTTGGCAACAAAAATAATATCGGACAAATGCTCTCTCCCTATCCCCATACAGATTTTAATAACGTGGCTCGCAAATACCCTTACATATCTTTAAATGGACATAATGATTGACAAGAAATTAATCTTGTTAAACCATAATCACTTATCATAACCGCCCAGACAGGAGATGTCTATGCCGCAGCCTCTCATTGCTGTACCAGCCGATTGCCCCTCTTTTTCAAACTATACTTGGCACGCCACGCCCGAACAATATCTTATAGCCGCTTCCTCTGTAGCTAAATTATCGCCCATCATTATCCCGTCTCTAGAAGCGATAGATCTTGATTCTATCTTAGACTGTGTCGATGGCGTTTTGATCACCGGCGCGCGTTCCAATGTCCACCCCCAGCATTACCAACAAACCGCCACTACGGCCCATGAACCTTTTGATTCCGCCCGCGACCTATCCTCCTTCGCCTTAATCCATGCCGCTTTAGAACGTAGTCTACCGCTCTTGGCAATTTGCCGCGGCATACAAGAACTTAATGTAGTACTTGGTGGCAGCCTTTTCGCCCTTCTTCATGAAGTACCAGGCCGTGATGATCACCGCTCACCGATGCATGAACCATCAGACGCCATATTTGCTATCCGTCAAAAAGTAAAAATCTCTCCCAATGGGCTATTGGCTTCTATCCTTGAAAAGGAAGAGATCTTGGTTAATTCTGTCCACCAACAGGGGATCAATCACCTGAGCCCACGATTGCGGGTGGAAGCTAAAGCACTAGATGGAACCATTGAGGCGGTCAGTCTCTCAAATACAGAAAATTTTGTTTTAGGTGTCCAATGGCATCCAGAATATTGGGCTGAAAACGATGAAACGTCTCGCAAAATTTTTACTGCTTTTGGCCAAGCCGTCACCACACACCAAAGAAAAAGGCAAACAATAATATAGACGCCCAATTGAACACGCCTTATGAAGGATAGGATACCTCAATATGGTTTTTACAAACATCTTTCATCATAGGCTTCGCACTAAAATTAGCCTGCATTTTTGCTAAAATAGAGAAAAGAAAGCTTTGCTCATCATCATCAAGACCATAAAGCGCATCCTTTTCCATTTGTAATATAATGTCTTGAATAAATTGCGCTGTCTTTTGGCCGCTTTCTGTTAAGAAAATATGCGACTGACGCTGATCACGGTGGCCATCACAACGCGTAACAAACCCCTGTTCTTGTAAGCGGTTAATAGTTTTGGTCACCGTTGGCGGCTGCACGCCCAACCGCCGCGCCAAAAGCGTAGGCATTTGACCATCTTTATCTGCTAATGATAAAATAATTCTATCTTGCCCCGCATAAAGCCCATGCTCTTGCAAATGGTGGGCAAGAGAGGTTCTTATAAGACGGGCTAAATTTTGAATACAATGAATCAGCATATTCGACATATCAATAGACGATAGAGATACCTTCGTGCCTGATATATCCAATGGCATTTCGTCTAGCGCTGCTTCAGTAGATTGTAATGCGCGCACTGATCTGTTATCAGTCATATATTTCCCCCGAAGATGATATATGGCTTCCACTAAGCTAGCATAGAAGCTTACATATCAGCTCTGATGAATAATAAACCCAGAAAATAGTCATTGCAACATGTGCTATAAATCAATATATTACTATATTGGATCTTTTTTACAATAAAAGCAATAGTATAAATGAAAAAATCACTATGTATTTTACCATTGGGAGCAACAGAATATCATGGCCCCCACCTGTGTATTGAAACTGACTGGCTTATTGCACAAGCCTTTGCAGCAGCATTAGTACAAATGTACCAAGGTTCCTTGCGCTTACACTGCTTACCTGTAGAAAAAATCGGCTACTCAGTTGAACACCTAGATCACCCTAGTACCCAAAGCTTATCTTATGCTCAAGCTCTTGAGCGGTGGATTGATATTGGTGTAGCATGTTATAAAAAAGGACATAGACGGCTTCTTTTATTGAATGCCCACGGAGGCAATAGTCCTTTAATGACCATTGCTGCTACCCAATTGCGCTCCCAATATCCGTTTTTAACCGTTGCCACAAGTTGGACCCGCTTTGGCCTACCAGAAGGGCTTATCTCGGCTGACGAAAAATCTTTCGACATCCATGGCGGCTTTCTTGAGACATCTCTTATGCTCTATCTCGAACCCACCAAAGTACAAATGGAGCGGGCCGAAAATTTTACCAATCACCAAAAAGATATAGGACAAACCTTTCGCTATTTGCGCGCCTACGGCTCTCATGCCTTTGGCTGGAAGATGCGCGACCTTAATCCTAAAGGCGCCGCAGGAAATGCTAGTGCTGCCTCGGCAAAAGCAGGCAAAGCAATTTTTGACCACGCCCTTTCTGGCCTTTTAGGTTTGCTTAACGATATAGAAAATTTTGACCTAGCTCACCTAAAATAAAAAGATCGCCCTACGCAGTTGTAGGTCTATAAGACAGTAATTTTACCGCTTCTTGCACTTTTTCAAAAGCCCGTACTTCAATTTGCCGAACCCTCTCGCGGCTCACTCCAAATTCTGCCGATAGCTCTTCTAAAGTAATAGGATCCTCGCGCAGACGCCGCGCTTGAAAAATACGTCTTTCACGCTCATTCAAATCAGATACAGCAGACTGAAGCAAAAGGCGGCGCTTATCAAGCTCATCCTGCTCAATCAAGCTCTGCTCTTGGCTTACGCGTTCATCCATCAGTCCATCTTGCCATTCCCGTCCATCACCATCCATCCCCCCTATAGGAGTATTAAGCGAAACATCACCAGAAAGTCGTTGATTCATTGAAACGACTTCTTCCTCATGCACGTTTAATTGCGTGGCAATCTCCTTCACTTGGTCATGGTTAAGATCCCCTTGATCAAAGGCCTGTAGTTTGCTTTTTAATTTGCGCAGGTTAAAAAAGAGACGCTTCTGGTTGGATGTCGTACCCATTTTTACTAAGCTCCACGACCGCAAAACATATTCTTGAATTGCCGCCTTAATCCACCACATAGAATAGGTTGCCAAACGAAAGCCCCGCTCAGGTTCAAAACGTTTTACCGCCTGCATCAATCCTACATTACCTTCCGATATTACTTCACCCATAGGTAAGCCATACCCTCTATATCCCATAGCAATTTTCGCGACCAAGCGTAAATGACTAGTCACCAATTTATGAGCAGCCGTTGGATCATTATGCTCCCGATAACGTTTTGCCAACATATATTCTTCTTGCGGCTCTAACATTGGAAAACGGCGTATTTCTTCTAAATACCGGCTCAGGCCGCCATCGCCGGGCATAAGAGAAGGGAAATTTGCACGAGCCATCTAGTGCCTCCATTAAAATAATCTACAGCCTTATTACTTTGTAATGATTATACCATATGATTCACTAAAAATACAGCATATTCACATTACTCTTAATTATCTAGAAAAAGATCGTGGCAATATTATAGCCAAACCCTGCCCTATGTTCAGTAGCACCGTTTTCAAAGTCTATCGACAGAATAACTGAGCAATATCCTGACAAGATAAACCATATAGCTCTTAGGCTATAAAGTACGAAATGCGTTCACCAAAGCCGCCATATCTTTAGGTAAAGGCGCTGCAAATTCCATAACTTGCCCATGGATAGGATGGGAAAAGGTAAGACTTTTTGCATGCAACGCCTGTCTACCAAATGTCGACACAGCATCTTTAAGTGCTGACTCTAGCCGATTGGCTTTAGTTTTAAAGGCTGCGCCATAATCTTGATCTCCAATCAAAGGGTGACCAATATGCGCCATATGAACGCGGATCTGATGGGTGCGCCCCGTTTCCAAACGACAGGTAATCAAACTGGCCAAAGCGCTTCCATCAACCAGTGCTTGATACGTTTCCTGCACCGTAAAGTGCGTAATAGCGTGGCGCGCATCGCTTTGGCTTGCATTCACCACTGCCTGCTTGGTACGATCGTGCCTGCAGCGCCCCAGCGCTGCATTAATCGTGCCACTACCGCGCGAAGGCACACCCCAGATAAGAGCCTGATAGCGCCGTTCCAAAACACCTGTTCGGCCGTGATCAGCAAATTGTTTACTCAAATTTTGATGCGCTTGGTCATTCTTGGCCACCACTAAGACGCCGCTCGTACCCTTATCCAAACGATGCACAATCCCCGGGCGCCGCACCCCACCAATACCTGAAAGGTCGTCCCCGCAATGATAAATTAAAGCATTTACCAAAGTCCCCGTACCATTCCCATTACCAGGATGAACCACCAAACCTGCTGGCTTATTTACCACAATCAGTGCAGCATCCTCGTATAAAATATCCAAAGCGATTGCTTCGCCTTTAGGGGTAGGATCTCGCGAAGGTGGCAGATGCACCGTAATCTCTTGATCAGCACGCAATTTGGTTTTTACATCCGTAACGATCTGACCACCTAGTAAAACCTGCCCCTCACGGATTAAACCTTGAATCCGCGCCCGAGAAAGTTCTGACTTAAGCTGCTGAGCAAGCCATAAATCCAAACGCTGTCCCGCAGAATTGGGGCTACTTCTCAAAACCCAAAGCGGCGTCCTAACAAACCCCGCTTCACTATCCATTATATTATCCGCCATAAAGACGTTTTCCTGATTTTTATTATTTGACTCAAGTCAAGAACCTCGGCTTGCTTTTGCGACAAGAAGAAACCTAAAATGCAAAAAACACACCATTAATAAACAGAAACAGCTTTGCTATCCAAAAACTCTTCTAGCCCCCACGAGCCACCTTCTCGCGCTCTTCCCGAAAGCTTGACGCCGCCAAAAAAACTCCCTGCTGGTAAAACGTTGCCATTGATTTCCACCATACCCGAGCGCAATTGTTGAGCAATCCTCCGACACCTCTCGGGGTCTTGCGATTGCACATAATTGGTCAAACCATAAGGTGTGTCATTGGCCAAAGCCACTGCTTCTTCTTCGTTATCAAAGGGCAACATCACAAGAACAGGTCCAAAAATCTCTTCACGAAAAACACGCATTTCTCTCGTAACATCAGCAAAAATAGTGGGGCGCACAAAATAACCACGCACAAGCCCCTCTGGCCTACCCAGCCCTCCTACCAATAAACGCGCCCCTTCAACAAGCCCCGCCTTGATTAAGCCTTGAATCTTATCATATTGTTGTTGGGAAACAACAGGACCAATATGACCCCCTGCTTTATCCGATACATCTACTCTAATCAATTCCGCCACGTGTCGTGCAACTTCAAGCGCCTTTTCATAAAGAGGGCGCTCTACAAGCATACGAGTTGGGGCATTGCAACTTTGACCGCTATTATGAAAACAGTGTAAGATACCCCGTTTTATCGCGTCTTCATCAGCATCTGCAAAGATAATATTAGCCCCTTTGCCACCAAGTTCCAATCCTACGCGCTTCAAATTTTCAGCAGCGCTTTTCATAATTTCTCGCCCCGCACGGGTCGAACCAGTAAAACTAATCATCTCAATATCTAAATGACGCGATAAATGAGCACCTACCTCGGCTCCATCACCATTCACAAGATTAAATACCCCAGCAGGAACGCCCGCTTCATCAATAATTTCTGCAAAAAGCATGGATGAAAGAGGCGCAATCTCCGAAGGTTTATGCACCATAGTACAGCCCGATAAAAGTGCTGGAATCACCTTCAATGTCACTTGATTCATGGGCCAGTTCCATGGAGTTATTAGCCCCACAACTCCAATCGGCTCATAACATAACATAGCGCCGGTAGCATCATCCAATAATGGCTTTTGAAAAGAAAAACGCTTAAAGGCTGTAATAAAATCTTGTATATGCTGCGCTCCAGAGCCCACCTGCTCAGCAAGCGACATATCAAGGGGAGCCCCCATCTCGCGGGAAATAGTTTGCGCCATCTCACTTGCGCGCCGCTCATATATCTGACTAATCTTTTCCACATAAGCCAAACGTACATCCGCGGTCGTATGACGCCAAAGATCAAAAGCTGCTACCGCTGCCGCTACCGCTTGATCAGCATCTTCTGATGTCCCCAAACAAATCGTCGCATAAGCTGCTTCTGTAGAAGGATTGATTACTGGAAAATCGCGCGGTGTTTTCGGGTACTCCCACCGGCCATTAATATAAAATCGCCGCTTATCAAGCATTATGCCCTCTCCTTTTACTAAGTCTTTGACATAGCACCATCAATTCTTACCAATCTCAAATTTAATAAATTTCTAAAACCATGCTATTAACGCACTTAGTCTACCTAAGATATCACAAGCCTAAACTAAATGCATTAGCTACTTTAAAACCCAATAATTCTCAACAGCAAACAACACCCGTTGTCCTGCCAAAAGTCGCATCGCCTTGCGAACAATGGAATCAAAAGCGTAAGAGCATTCAAGGTTTTTTGGAAACGTTATAGACAAGCAATCTGTTTTTGTGATAAGGTTACGCTTAATTGCTTTCCTCATACTACACTTAGGATGAAGGATTGCACCTTCATCTGTCAGGTTCATTATATCAAAAACAGGATAAAACGTGCAAGTACTCGTTCGCGATAACAATGTTGATCAAGCGCTCCGCGCGCTAAAAAAGAAAATGCAACGTGAAGGCATCTTCCGTGAAATGAAGATGCGTGGTCACTACGAAAAACCTTCTGAAAAGCGTGCGAGAGAAAAAGCCGAGGCAGTTCGCCGGGCTCGCAAATTGGCTCGCAAACGCGCCCAAAGAGAAGGTTTAGTTAGTGGTCGTGCCACTGCGCATTAAAGCCACCTTATCAAACTAATTTTTATGGCACGTATAACCTAAAGTAAATATTTAGAGCGATGAAATAACGCGGTGACTTATCAAGTCACCGCGTTATTTTAATATCTATATATAAATTGTCTTTTATGACTTCGAATCATTCCATTAAGGGAATCAACCGCACTCTATACAATGTTTAACCTTGCAGCATAAGTAACTGTCAAGCGCCTCCGCGCCATTTGTATCCAAAGTTACTATGCTTGAAGTGTTTTTAACAGATTTTGTGGTGAAGATGCACCATAAGGGTCGCTAGAACAGTTATCCGAAAATCCTTCTTCCTCAAACCACTGTTCGACCACACCATCATTAATCACTGCGGCATAGCGCCATGAACGCATCCCAAATCCAAGATTATCCTTAGCAACCAGCATCCCCATCTTACGAGTAAATTCGCCTGACCCATCAGGAATAAGCTTCACGTTTTGAACATTCTGTTGCTTACCCCACGCATTCATAACAAAGGCATCATTCACCGAGAGACAGTATATTTCATCAATACCAATAGCTTTAAATTCAGGATAGAGTTTCTCAAAGTCTGGCAATTGAAAAGTAGAACAAGTGGGCGTAAAAGCGCCAGGTAATGAAAACAAAATCACTCGCTTGCCTTTAAAATAATCATCACTGGTCATTTCTTGCCAACGATAAGGATTAGGACCCCCTACCGATTCGTCATGTACACGTGTATGAAAGGTAACATGAGGGACTTTTTTGCCTTGAGCCATAATTTTATCTCCTTAAAAAACTTTATAAATGAGTGTAGGCGAAATTCCACGCGAAATAAATACTTTTTGCGCATAGCTCACCTTTGTGATGTGGTGCAATTTTCATGTAAGCGCTTGGCACCTGCCTTGCAAGGGAATGTAGTGAAGACAATGCTGCTATCGCTTTTTTCTCGCACAATCCTATTCTATAATATAACAGATGGCACAAAGGTAAAGCAAAGCGTATCATGACAATAAAACTAGTTAAAACAACTCCTTTTTACGACCAAAATCCAGGCACATCGGGCCTAAGAAAGAAAGTTACTAGCTTTCAAAGCCCGCATTATCTTGAAAACTTTATCCAAGCCATTTTTGATTCCTGCGGCTCTATAAAAGATCAATTACTCATTTTAGGAGGCGATGGCCGTACCTATAGCCGTGAAGCTATCCAAATCATTGCCAAAATGGCTGCCGCCAACGGTTTCGGCCGGCTTAAAATAGCACGCCACGGCCTTCTTTCAACACCTGCAGCCTCCCACCTTATTCGCAAGTACGGAGCCCATAGTGGCATTATCCTGTCAGCCAGCCATAACCCCGGCGGTCCCCGAGGCGATTTTGGTATAAAATATAATATTGATAATGGCGGCCCCGCACCAGAAAAGGTCACTCAAGCCATTTTTGAACGTACAAAAAACCTTACCCATTACAAAACCTTAGAGGCCTCGGCAATCAACATTGATCAATTGGGACAAACATGCTTGGGATCAATGGCGGTAGAGATCATTGACCCTGTTAAAGATTATGCTGATCTTATGGAAAGCCTTTTTGACTTTGACCAAATCCGCACTGCCATCAAACGAGGCCTCACCTTCGCATTCGACGCCATGCACGCCGTAACTGGCCCTTATGCAGAAGAGATTTTTCTTAACCGGCTAGGATTTCCCAAGGAGTCTATCCTACGCGCACTACCTTTAGAAGATTTTGGTGGCCACCCCCCCGACCCAAACCCAACCCACGCCCACAGCCTTTATGCAATGATGATGCATCCACAGGCTCCCGATTTAGGCGCAGCTTCCGATGGGGACGGTGACCGCAACCTCATCTTAGGGCGCGAGCAATTTGTTTCTCCTTCCGATTCACTTGCTATTATCGCGGCTAATGCCGCCTTCATCAAAGCCTATGCCACAGGATTTAACGGAATCGCTCGCTCCATGCCAACAAGCCAAGCCATTGAGCGCGTCGCGCAGAAACAAGGAGTCTCGGTCTTCGAAACCCCAACAGGCTGGAAGTTTTTTGGTAATCTCATGGACCATGGTCTCGTTGATCTATGTGGTGAAGAAAGCTTTGCGCAAGGCGGCAACCATATCCGCGAAAAAGATGGCCTCTGGGCGATCCTTTTTTGGCTCAACCTTTTGGCTGTCCGAAAAATAAGCGTCAAGGCAATCGTCAAAGATCATTGGCGCACCTACGGACGCACCTATTATAGTCGACATGATTATGAGGGTATTGATAACACGGCCGCTGAAGCTATTATTAACCACCTACGTGCTCAATTACCAAACTTAAAAGGGCAAATCCTATTGGGATTTAAGGTAGAAGAAGCTGACGATTTTTGCTACCATGACGTAACTGATGGCAGCCAAAGCCCGCATCAAGGCATACGTATCCTCTTTTCTCAAGGAGCACGGATTGTCTATCGCCTTTCTGGTACGGGCACAAAGGGCGCCACTTTACGTATCTATCTGGAACGCTTCGAGTCTGATCCTAATGCACAAGAAAAAGAAACACAAAATGTGCTTGAACCCCTCATACTTTTGGCGCAAGAATGGGCTGCCCTACCTTATTATCTAGGCCGCACGGATGCCGATGTTATAATCTAAACAATGACACAAAAATATTTTTAACTAAACCTTGACACAAGGCTAAAGGGTTTTTATCTGTAACTCAGTGTTAGCACTCATCAACATTGAGTGCTAATATGAAAGAACGGTATTTAAGCCGATCTTCAAGTTCAATTGTAATCATTTTAAGGGTTTATGACATGGCTAACACCAATTTCCGCCCTCTTCACGACCGTATCGTTGTCCGTCGCGTCGAATCAGAAGAAAAATCCGCTGGTGGGATCATCATCCCTGATACCGCTAAAGAAAAGCCACAGACTGGTGAAGTTATCGCCGTGGGTCAAGGCGCACGTGATGATAATGGAAAAATCGTTCCTTTAGAAGTCAAAGCCGGCGATCGAGTCCTTTTCGGTAAATGGTCAGGTACAGAAGTCAAAATTGATGGTGAAGACCTTTTGATCATGAAAGAATCTGACATTATGGGGATCTTACAATAAGTGTTGTTAAAGACGCTTAGCTTCCCTTTTAACCTTAATAAAGTTCATGTAATTTTGGGATATTCCCAAGGAGAAAAATAATGGCTGCTAAAGATGTAAAATTTGGCCGTGATGCCCGCGAACGTATGTTGCGCGGTGTAGACACTCTTGCCAACGCCGTAAAAGTCACCCTAGGCCCCAAAGGCCGTAACGTTGTTATTGATAAATCTTTTGGAGCACCCCGCATCACTAAAGATGGTGTATCGGTGGCCAAAGAAGTAGAACTTGAAGACAAGTTCGAAAATATGGGCGCGCAAATGTTGCGCGAAGTAGCCTCCAAAACCAACGACGTGGCTGGTGATGGAACCACCACTGCTACCGTTTTGGGTCATGCTATTGTCCAAGAAGGTGCAAAGGCTGTTGCTGCAGGCATGAACCCCATGGATCTAAAGCGTGGGATTGATGCTGCTGTTGAAGAAGTTGTTGAAAACCTTCTCAAAAAAGCCAAAAAAATTAAAACGTCTGAAGAGGTTGCCCAAGTAGGAACTATCTCTGCTAATGGGGAAGCTGAAATCGGCGCGATGATCGCTGAAGCCATGCAAAAAGTTGGCAATGAAGGGGTTATCACCGTAGAAGAAGCAAAAACTGCTGAAACTGAATTAGAAGTTGTCGAAGGGATGCAATTCGACCGCGGCTACCTATCTCCCTACTTTGTTACCAATGCGGAAAAAATGGTCGCCGACCTTGATGACCCATTCATCCTCATTCACGAGAAAAAGCTTTCTAACCTACAAGCACTTCTTCCTGTGCTTGAAGCCGTTGTGCAATCAGGGAAACCCTTATTGATTATTGCTGAGGACGTCGAAGGTGAAGCTTTGGCAACTTTGGTTGTAAACAAATTGCGTGGTGGTTTGAAAATAGCAGCTGTCAAAGCTCCTGGCTTTGGTGACCGTCGTAAAGCCATGTTGGAAGATATTGCCATCCTTACCAATGGGCAAGTAATCTCTGAAGATCTCGGCATTAAGCTTGAAAATGTCACCCTTGACATGTTGGGACATGCAAAGAAAGTTAACATTTCCAAGGAAAACACCACCATAGTTGATGGTGCTGGCGACAAAAGCGAAATTAATGCACGCGTCAACCAAATCAAAGCACAAATCGAAGAAACAACCTCTGATTATGACCGTGAAAAATTGCAAGAACGTTTAGCTAAACTGGCTGGCGGCGTCGCCGTAATCCGGGTTGGCGGTGCAACCGAAGTGGAAGTAAAAGAGAAAAAAGACCGCGTTGATGACGCTTTGAACGCAACACGTGCCGCTGTAGAAGAAGGGATCGTTGCCGGTGGTGGTACGGCTCTCCTACGCGCAGCTACAGAAATCTCTGTTAAAGGCATCAATGCAGACCAAGAAGCCGGCATTAACATCGTTCGTCGTGCACTTCAAGCTCCTGCCCGTCAAATCGCTAGCAATGCTGGTGATGAAGCTGCCATCATCGTTGGCAAGGTTTTGGAAAACAGCTCAGAAACCTACGGCTACAACACAGCGACAGGCGAATTTGGGGATCTCATCTCCTTAGGGATTGTTGACCCTGTGAAAGTGGTACGTTCTGCTTTGCAAAACGCTGCCTCTATCGCTGGACTTCTAATCACCACCGAGGCTATGATCGCTGAATTGCCGAAAAAAGATTCACCAATGCCTGCTATGCCTGGTGGTGGTATGGGTGGTATGGGTGGTATGGATTTCTAATCCACTCTTCCTCTTTATCAAGTTTACAAACGGGCCTTCGGGCCCGTTTTTCTTAAAAAATATTTACCTTATTTCTTCTCCCTAAATTGTTAAAACACCAATTTGCGCACGCTTCAAAAAAGCTACTTAACAAAAAGCCCCCGCGCTAGCGGGAGCCTTCATATGATCATCTAAATGGAAGAAACTTACATCAATAATTATCAATATTAGCGTATTGAGCCGCCTCTTTTAGATTATCTTTGGTAATTGTCATCGGAGTAATCATCAACCCTTTAATAGGCGTCTTATTGCGCAAATAATCCAGCACTTGATCAATCGCCACGCTCACCCCATGCCCCTGTTGCAAATCATAGGTCACACTTAGCCAACCATCGCGCACCCGCGCTAAAGCTTCGGGGTCTGCATTTTGTCCAGAAACAAACACTTGCCCCGGTTTATAACCTGCAGTTTGCAAGGCCTCAATCGCTCCAAGTGCCATATCATCATTCATAGCATAAATAACATCCGGAACCTTAGGCAAGGTTGGCAGTAAGCTTTCAACAATCCGCAATCCTTCCGAGCGAAACCAGTTCCCGCTTTGCTCAGCAATAATACGGTATTTATCGCCACCCTTCTTTAAACTATCCATAAATCCCCTATACCGATCAATATTTGATGAAGCCCCAAGCTGTCCCGTCAAAACAATAATATCAGCTCCATTAGGAAAATTTTTCTTGATTACCTCGCCTGACAAAACACCGCCTTTATAAAAATCCACGCCAAAATGCGGCACTTTATGCTTGGTATTAGCTTGTCGATCCATAGTTACAACAACGAGCCCAGCAGCGGCAACTGCGTCAATGCCGCTAGCCACCGCATCAGCATCATTGGGCGAAACAATAAAAGCCTGTGCGCCTCCAGTTATAGCATTTTCAATATCTGATACTTGTTTAAGCGAATTATTTTGCCCATCTAAAGCTAAAAGAGGAACCCCAATCTTTTTGGCGTGGGCAACGGCCGCATTGCGCATCGTTACCTCATAAGGAGTAGCAAGGCTCTCTACACTTAATACCAATTTTTCACCGGCAGCAAAAGATAGCGTGGGTATGCTGCCCATACCCATAAAACACGCAATAAAAAATAATTTCTTCATTATTCCCTCTCCTAATACAATGCAATTACATTGCCTCCTAAAGTCTAAGCTATTTTTTTAAAATCTACCAGTCCTTCCTTCTATTGCCCTAATAAAGTATAAAAAACGTGCATTAAGTGCAAGATTACAAGACTAAGAGTCTCGTTACTACTGCAGTAGCACATTAACTATCTAAGCTTGCACGCTGGGAGCAACTTTCTTACCATCTCCACATATTTAAAAAATTAGAGAACTCAAAACAATTCCTTAAAGCTTAAACCAAAATATCCTGCTTGACAAAGTTAAACCTTTAGGGACTAATTAACCTTTATCATGATTTCTAAAGAACTTGCTTTAAACTTAAGGTAGGGCATTGCGCTTAATTATTTCCTATCCGCTTCAGGATCGTAACTATGAATGGTGAGCAAAATATACCATGTTCCTAAGTACGTTTAAGAAAAAGGGTCAGGATTTGATTCATAAGCTAAGAAGTCCGCCAAGAAAATAATCCACAGGCAGGGTACCTCGCTGATTGCTTGCATGTTGCCAAAACCTTTGGCTTTAATATGACACATTCGCTTAACCCCGGCCCCAAAACCTATGAGGTATGCAATGCTGCAACAATCTCTTTCCACAAACTCTTTAGCCACAGCGTGTCTAGGTTTTCCGCGCATTGGTCGCCATCGCGAGCTAAAATTTGCCCTTGAAGATTTCTGGTCTGGTAAAATATCAGCCCAAGAGCTTGAAGCCACTGGCCGCGCCCTGCGAGCAGAATATTGGAACCTACAAAAGCAATATGGGATAACCTATATTCCTTCCAACGATTTTTCTTTCTATGACCATGTGCTAGATACCACTATTATGGTTGGTGCTATCCCTGAAATTTATGGTTGGGAGGGGGGCACTATATCCCTACCGCTTTATTTTGCCATGGCTCGTGGCCAAGGATCCAAAGCATCAGAAACTTCTACATACTTAACAAAAGAAGTTCCAGCGCTTGAAATGACCAAATGGTTTGATACAAATTACCATTATATGGTACCAGAGCTTCACCAAGAGCAAAAATTTATCCTTACCACGCCCAAACCGCTCACACAATTTTTAGAAGCCAAAGCGCTAGGCATCCATACACGGCCTGTAATTTTAGGACCGATCAGCTTTCTTAAGCTCTCCAAAGCACGCACTAGTTTTTTTAATCCCCTAGATCTACTTGAGCGTTTATTGCCCGCTTATGCAGAACTTTGTGCAAAGTTACAAGACGCTGGCGCCGATTGGGTGCAAATGGATGAACCCGTATTATCCCTTGACCTTACAGTGGAAGAGCAAAAGGCATTTCATCGTGCCTATGCTACTTTGCAAGAAGCAGCGCCCGATTTAAAACTAATGCTCACCAACTATTTCGGTGGTCTAGGAAATAACCTTACAACTGCCGCCTCCCTTCCCACAGCAGGGCTTCATATTGATTATACACGTGCAGCTCATGAAGTGCTTGAGCTTTGCAAAGTTCTTCCAGAGACACGTGTTTTATCCTTAGGAGCCATTAATGGGCGTAATATTTGGCGTGCTGATTTAGCAACCTTGCGCAACCAGCTACAGCCAATAATAGTTAAACGAGGAGCAGAAAATTGCATCATCGCTAATAGCTGTTCGCTTCTTCATGTACCCATAGACCTTGAACTGGAAACAGGCCTTGATCCCGATGTCAAAAACTGGCTAGCTTTTGCCTGTCAAAAATTAGGTGAACTTGCAATTTTAGGAAGCGCTCTCTCTCCCTCTGCTCCCACTGAAGATCCCAACAACATACAAATCGCATTAAAAGAAGCGACACAAGCCTACGCGCAACGTGCTTCATCGCCAAAGGTGCATAACCCGCAAGTAAAAGCGCGGCTTAGCCAAATTACTCCCGAGATGCAGTATCGCAAGCAACCTTTTGCTGTACGTCAAAAGCATCAACAAAAAATCTTGCAATTGCCTCTCTTCCCCACTACCACCATTGGCTCTTTCCCACAAACAGCAGATATTCGTAAAGCTCGGGCGCAACATGCAAAAGGTGCCCTATCTGCCCAAGACTATACAGAATTTTTACGTACTCAAACCAAAAAAGCCATCGACTGGCAAGAAGAAATCGGCCTTGATGTGCTAGTCCATGGAGAATTTGAGCGCAATGATATGGTTCAATATTTTGGTGAACAACTAGCCGGCTTCGCCTTTACAAAACACGCATGGGTGCAAAGTTACGGCTCTCGATGTGTACGCCCCCCCATCATTTATGGCGATGTATCACGCCCTAAACCCATGACAGTAGAATGGTGGCGTTATGCCCAATCTTGTACCACAAAGCCTGTAAAAGGCATGCTGACAGGCCCAGTTACTATCCTCAATTGGTCGTTTGTGCGTGATGACATCCCGCGCCGCGAAACATGCCAGCAAATCGCCCTTGCTATCCGTGATGAGGTTTGTGACTTAGAGCAAGCAGGAGCTCCCATCATTCAAATTGATGAAGCGGCTCTACGTGAAGGATTGCCGCTGCGGCAGCAAGATTGGCCTACTTATTTAGAATGGGCGATAGAATGCTTCCGCCTATGCGCAAGTGGGGTTACCGATAAAACACAGATTCATACCCATATGTGTTATTCAGAATTTCAGGATATTTTACCTGCCATTGCTGCAATGGATGCTGATGTGCTTTCCATTGAAACTTCACGCTCGAAAATGGAATTGCTCGACGTTTTTTGCACTTATCAATACCCTAATGGGATAGGCCCTGGTGTTTATGATATCCATTCCCCGCGCGTGCCCAGTGTCGCTGATATGATAACGCTTTTAAACTTAGCACGCCAAAGATTACACGACCACCAATTGTGGATTAATCCAGATTGCGGCCTAAAAACCCGCAAATGGGAAGAAGTACACCCAGCGCTCGTGCATATGGTACAAACTGCAAAGGCTTTGCGCCAGCAAGTTTAATAATGCCATCTTTAACCTAAATATGGTTTGCGCGGACAACCGCATGGCCGCGCACCCCTAATCTCTTACTCATTGAGAAAACAGGAGCGCATAATGATTACCATCATATATATAACGGAATACAATTAAAGCATGTTTTTCTTCATAGAAATCAAAAGCCGCTAAGCATAATAATGGCACTATCAAATAAGAAATGTTATGATCAAAGCTTAAAAAGCGCACAAACCCAAGCCTTAAGCCCTATGAAAATATTCATATCTAACAAAAGAACTGGACTATGTTTTAACGTTCTCCAAAATTGGGGAACGTTAAAATGTGGTTTTAAAAGAATACACTCTCACCCTCGACATGGCGAAGGAGCTTTCCATAGTTGAGAGGAACGAAGGCAGCAAAGAGGCAAGATGGTATTTCACCGAATGTGACCGCCTTGCCAAGCAAGCCATGAAAGCCAATCAGGGGGTATCTGTTTTTCGGGCATGGGTGTCCTTTGAATTAAGGGCGTATAAAAAAGCCCCACAGTTTTAATAACCATGGGGCTATAACGTATTATCTTCCCTAGAAGGGTGATAAGGCTTTATTAGAATTTGAACGCAATACCAACACGAATGTCTTGGTCTTTAAGAGCGTATTTAACTTCATTCGTCTTAAAGGTGAAATCTTTGCTACCAAAGTCATTGTAGCGGTATTCAGCCGCGCCAAAATATTGTCAGTTATTGCAAAGTCAAAAATAGTACAACTTTACTGATTGCGTACCGCGTTTTGTTCCTCCTCCGTTTGATTATTGCGTATAAGCCGTGTTAAGATTTTTGAGTACTAGATTAGCAATAGAGCTATGGGTTTGTGAAAACTGATGAAAACGTTCCTCAGCCTCTAAGTATCTACCTATAAGAACGGCAAATTTAGGCAACTCACATTCCTAGGTAAAGCCATCAAGCGCGGAATGTTTACGACCTACCTTTTTGCGTTCGGTCTCTTTAATAAAATCAGTAATAGCCCTAGCTAAAGATTCAATGACGGATAGTAGAGCTGTACGAACACTTTTGGCGTCAGAGTCACGACCTTGGTCGCAACCGAAAAATCAACGACAACAAAGGGATACTTTATCGTCGTTAGGTTTTTCGACGTGCCCAACGAATTTGAATAAGGAATTGTAAGGGCTGCAGCCCCGCTATCCGGTTTAAAACCGAAGGCGTTTTCGAGGAATTAAAGGGGAAATTAGGGAAGATCTTAGATAAAAGATATTTAATCTATATTGCAAAATTTATTCTATTTGTGTAATTTTACCTAAAAAGGTATATAAATTATGCTTAATATGCATGCTAAAAAGTACAAAAAAGTGCAAAATGCAACAAAATCAACTATATTCTATTGTATATTATTTTTTATTTTTTTCCTTATACTAGGATTCATTAAAATTAGCTTAGCCTTCGCTCAAGAAAACCAAAAAATTCTTTCACAACGCTATCAAGACTGGCTATGGGTATGTTTAGGCACCGCAAATGGCGCGTCCAAAAGCAATTGTGAAATCGCTCAATCCGTTCAAATAAAAGAAGGGAAACAAAAAGTTGAAATCCTAAACCTTGCTTTATCAGAGTCTACCGCCCCAACGACACACCAAGCAAAAGACACTTGGCGTCTCATCGTCCTTACCCCTCTTGATGTTCATCTTCCTTCCCAATTTGGCTTAGTAATCGGCAAAAATCAGCCTATCATGGCTTCCTATCGCAACTGCAACCACCTAGGCTGTTTCGTTGTTATCCCCATTGATAAAAAAAATATAAATAACTTACGGCGCGCATTTGATGGCACCGCGGTCTTCCGTCTTCTCAATAACCAAGTAGTCAAAATACGTTTTTCTTTGCGCGGATTTAGCCGCGCCTTTGATAAACTACAATCTGATTCCCTACCTACACAACCTATAAGCGATGAAAAAATTTACCGTTTCCACCCTAAATCGGAGGGGCATTAATGCAGCAATTTTTCCCTTCTTTATGGCGTCCTTTAAGATTATTAACCACTAGCTTATTCATCTTTATCGCTCCCGTGAATACATGGGCGCAAAATGCTGATCATGCCGTTACTGATCAATTCGAAAATATACAGCGCCAAGAAGCACAACAAGAGCGCTTTGAACACTTAAAAACCATAGAACACTTTAGCGTTCCCCCCCTGTTTAAAAAAGAATCAGCCTCTCCCCCAACTGAAATAAATAATCAAAATTGTTTGCCCATTAAAACCATCATCATAAAGGGGGCAAAACTCTTATCAGATAGCGTACTTCAACAAACCATCGCTCCGTGGTCTGGGCGCTGCCTTGATATTGCTGCTATTAATCAAGCACTCAAAGCGGTAACATTGCTCTATGTTAATCATGGATATATCGCGGCGCGCGCCTATCTAGCTGAACAAAACTTAAGCGGCGGGCGCCTTACTATCACTATTGTCGAAGGGCACTTAGAAGATATCACCATAAATGGCACTCAAGGAGCAAAAAGCGAAATCATCGCTGCGTTCCCTCGCCTCATTAATAAGCCTATTAATCTACGAGACATAGAACAAGGCCTTGATCAAATTAATCGCCTTGACTCGCGTCAAGCCACCATTAGCTTCAGCGCGGGTCGCACTCTGGGCAGCTCCATCCTTGATCTCCAGCTTAATAAAACAAAGCCTTGGTTTGTTACACTCTCTAGCGATAACCTTGGCGGGAAAGTCACAGGAGTTTATCAACCACGCTTGAATATAACTTTTGATAATCTCTTAGGATCAAACGACCAATGGTCTCTTAGCTATCAGCGATCTATGGATCATGTACTATTCTATATCTCGCCCAGTTCGCCCAATAGCAATACTATAACTGGATCCTTCTCAATTCCGTATGGCTATTGGACGGCAGGCGCGGATGGAACGTGGAGCCAATACCGCTCATCAATTAAAGGGCAACTTTCTTTGATTGATACTTCGGGCAAGTCTTTCTCTATTGTCCCATGGATCTCACGCGTTATCCATCGCGACCAAGTAGGAAAAACATGGCTTACAAGCCGCCTAACTTGGAAATATACCGATAATTTTATTATGGGTAGCCGAGTTGATGTTTCCAGCCGCACTCTAACTATTGCTACCTTTGCCCTTAATCATTCTCGCCTATGGGCTGGAGGCAAATTAAGCTTCGAAGGCGGCATCCATAAAGGCCTTGCCATTCTTAACGCCTACAATGATTCTGCCCAAACCGCCGCAGATACCAATACTCCCAAGGGACAATTTTCGAAATTTACTGCTTCACTCAGCTATGCACGATCCTTTGCGTCAAAAATCTTACATTTACGCTATAATAGTTTACTCTCAGGTCAATGGTCGCCCGATACTTTATTTGGTTCTGAACAAATATCGCTTGGTGGTTATGGTTCCGTACGCGGGGTGAAAGAAGCGCTATATTACAGCAATAGCGGCCTATTTTGGCGTAATGAAATGGCGCTCTTATTACCAACCCACTCAGCCCGAGAACCTAGAAAATTTTTTGGGAAACTTGAACCCTATACCGCTCTTGACCTAGGGATAGCTACCGACAATTCAGCCAAAAACAACGCTGGCGGATCCTTGGCTGGGATGACCTTTGGCTTACGCACAGCCGATGGAGCTATCAATGCCGATGTATCCTATTCCCATATTATAGCCCAATCTAAATCCGTAGAAGCAAGAAATCCCTATGGCGTATTTCAAATACGCACATCCTTAAGCTTTTAGGAGAGGGCAACCACTTTAAAAGTAACCGCAATCCTTGCACAGATTCAAATTTTAACTCAGCAATAAAAAGATGCTTAAAGGGCATACGTATGAAAATAGACCTATACAAACTATCACACCAGCAAAATAACGACCCATGCACAATAATTTTACAGAAAAGTCTTAAGCATATCTATAAACGCTTAAGCAGCTCATGCTGCTTCACCACGACCGCTCCAAAAGTTCTTCCTCTTTTTTTAAGTATCTGTTTGGCCTTTGAACCCATTTTACTACAAATCCAGCCAAGCGCCGCTCAAATGGTTCCCTCTCAAAGAATAAAAAACACATCCACAAGTGGATACAGCAAGCAATGGCGTGCCTCTAATCAACATATCCCGCCCCAATAAGCAGGGGCTTTCGCATAACCAATATGAACACTTCAATATTGATAAACGCGGTGCGATTTTTAATAATTCCACTCGCGAACTTTCTCAATCCCAATTAGGTGGCTTGGTGCCTGGTAATGAGAATTTACGCATGACAGGCCCCGCAAAAATCATCCTAAACGAAGTAGTGAGCGCTAATCGATCGCGTTTAGAGGGCATAAGCGAAGTTCACGGTCGTGCGGCGGATCTAATTATCGCTAACCCCAATGGAATTACCTGCGATGGTTGTGGCTTTATCAATACGCCACGCGTTACCTTATCAACTGGTCAGCCCCTTATAAGTAAAAATGGTACTCTATATGGCCTTCAGGTAAAGAGCGGCGATATCACCATCGAAAAAAACGGGGGCGATGGGCATAATTTAGACATTTTCGACCTTGTCTCACGTAAAATCAAGATCGCAGGCCCCATCCAGAGCAAAGGAGCATTAGCACTCATCACAGGACACGCAAATTTTAATTATCGCAAAAGAGAAACAAAAAACCTTTCCTCTGATGGCCAAGAACCGGAATTAGCCATTGATTCAAGCTTAATGGGCGGCATGTATGCTGGGCAAATTCGCGTTATCGCTAACGATAAAGGCGCGGGCGTCAATATGGCTGGGCCAATGGTCGCCAATGCCAAAGACATGGTCTTAACGAGCGATGGCACGCTAAGCATTGGCAAAGCGCGAGCCAAGGGGGCGGTACAAGCATCCTCTTACCACGGAAATACACGGGTTAAAGAACTTCTTTTCTCTGAAAAAGCGGTCGAATTACAAGCCTTCAGAAACGTTGAGTTAGACGATCACGCACGAGTTGCTACCAAAGGAGACGTAACTGTAGCAGGAGATAAAATCAAACTTGGACGAGATGCGCTCCTGGCTAGCGGGGTCGATGAAGCGGGCCTGCAGCACGCGAAAGGAGAGCTCCATCTACACACCAATAAACTCAAGGCTGGTATGGGGCGCATAGCCGGCGGTAACTTATTATTAATTGAAGCTGCGACCATTGATCTTGATAAAACAAATGCCAAACCCAAAGAAAAAAATGGAGAACAAGGTCAAAGTAAATTCAAAACAGGGCTTTCCTCGCTTGGCCAAATTGAAATAAAAGCCAATACTATCAAAGCTAGAAGTAACTATATAGGCGCAAAGGACGATATCCTCATCACCACAGACGATACATTATCCCTCTCTTCTGGTCTTTATGAAAGCCAAGGACTTTTGCTAGTAGAGGCTGGGCAATTAACCGCAAATGCTAGCCTAAAGGCGCAAAAAGGAATTGAGCTTCACGCCCGCAAAGGCAACATCACCCAAAAGGGTAATATAGCAACGGCAGGTTCTATTATCGTCAGCGCCCGCAATAAAATTACACAGAGAGGCGGACTTATCGGCAATAATCACATCACTCTTATCGCGGGTGGCACGATGGCCACCAATACAAATAGTCTTATTTTAGCCGGTGGGGTCAACCTACAATCACACACCCTTCACCAACTAGGCACCATAGAAGCCCGCAATGGAACTCTAACTCTTGATATCGATAAAAGCATCGATAATAGTGGCACCATACGCGGGATAGACGTCCAAGGCAGAACCCAAGCTTTATACAATACTGGAGTCTTGCTCGCGCTTAATGATCTTGTGCTGAGCGTTACGCCTAAGCAAGATAGCACAGCCCCTCAGCAACTAAAGAGTCTCATTACAAACGGCGAAACAGGTATAATCCAAAGTAGCGGCGCTTTTCTTGTAACAGCCGAGCAAATCAAAAACGCTGGCAACCTTGGCTCTAGCGGCTCTGATATTGAAGTAAAAATTATACAGGATCTTCAAAATAATGGTCTCATCTATGCCAAACAAACAGCGCATTTCTCTCTAGAAGGTACCCTCGACAATAAAGGCGGCAAGATCATCGCGGAAAGCGCTCTTACCCTGAACGGCTTAAAAAACACAAGAGCAGAGACAGTGCGTAATCATAGCGGCCTGATGAGTAGCGTCACGGGCGATATAACACTTATGGCCACATCGTTCATCAACCAAAATGATGGCGCGTATCCGGAAATAGACCAAAAAGAAGCTAGTCTTCTTTTAGCCGGCGGCACCTTACACATTGACACACATGCTTTCCATAATCAGGCGCTCATATCTGCCCGAGACTCAATCAATATAAAAGCCGACGACCTCGTGCAAGCGGGCCATCTTGAAGCACAAAACAAAGCGATAAATCTATCAAGCAATGGTAGCCTCAATAATAGCGGAACAATTGAAACCAACGGCGCTATGATACTCACAGCAAAGGCTAATCTCAACCAGACAGGCCGCCTTGTTGCTGGACAAAGCATCACTATAGCCTCAGAGAATGCTTTGTCCCTTGATCAAGCCAGCCTCGTTATTACGCATGATATAATACTTGAAGGAAAATCAATAAAACAGGAAGGGCGTATTGAAGCGCAAAACGGTGTCCTAACCCTTAAAGCTGAAGAAAACTTAGATAATAGCGGAACCGCCCTCGCGAACACTATACAAGCCAAATTAGGCGCTCTCAACAATAGCGGCACCCTTCTCGCACAAAAGCGTCTAGACCTACACCTTATCAAAAAGGCGCAAACCGCAAGCGTAATCAATGCAAAAAGTGGTATTCTAAAAAGCAATGGAGCCTTTATTTTAGCAGCGGATAACTTGTATAATAGCGGCTCGTTGGGCTCTAGTGACTCTGATATTGAAATCAAACTCAATCAAGATCTAAACAACACTGGCCTGATCTACGGCGCCCATACCGTAACAGTGCAGCTTGATGGTACCCTTACTAATACAAAAGGCGATATCATCGCTGAAGAAAACCTCACCATTAGCGGTTTAAACGGTGCACAAGCGCTTGCACTTAATAATATTTCTGGATTTTTGGAAGCAAAAGAGGGGGATATGACCCTAAATGCCATTAGTCTTAATAACTGGCGCGAAGGGGATATAAAGATTAGCACTCACCCCGTAGACCACTACTCGAAAACATCAAAAAACGTCTATCGAGAATTAGGAGTCGCGTGGAGCAAAACAACAACAACCAGTATAACTACCACTACCACAACCATCACCCGTGAACAAGCTACCCTTGAGGGCGATGCCGCGCAAATTTTAACAGGTCGCAACTTAGAAGCCAATGCTAATGAAATTAATAATCACTATAGTTTGATCGCAGCCAATGGCAATATAAACATCATAGCCAATAAGCTTCATAATCAGGGGCGTGACTTAATAAAAACAATCATCACCGACTCCATTTCTTATCACCATCTCGAGCCTTGCACCTTTCTTAATCCAGGCTGTGCCTTTGGGGGGATAACCGACTGGACAACACATACGCCCTCTACAACAAAACACCTCGCCTATGACGCAATCTACGGCACGATTGAGGCAGGGGGCACCCTTACAGCGCAAGCGACAGGCTATATCAAAAACCACGCAGTACGCGGAGGGGCAGACAAAATTGACCTTTCCTCTGACACAAAGCAACTTGATAAAGCCTCGGCCAGCGACTTATCCATTGCTGGTTTTGACACCGCAAAGCCCCTGATCTCCGCTGATCAATTGCAAAACATGATCAACGCTCTCGCAAACCACCATGCTCTATTTGAACCCACATCTTCGTCGGACTCTCTCCCATCCCTTGCGCTAGATAACCAAGAAACACTTGCAAATATAGAGACAAAAATAACACGCACCGCCACTCCACAAGCGCCTTTCTTATTAGAAACGCGCTCAGACTTCATTAACCTTAATAAGTTCTTAGGATCCGACTACTTCCTTAAAAAAATTGGCAACTATAATCCCGAATCTCCATTTAAAAGATTGGGAGATGCCTATTTTGAACAGCGCTTTATAAGCAACCAAATTTTTAAGCTAACGGGCAACCATAGCCTTGCGAATTTTGGGATTGATACGAACACCCAAATCCAAATACTTTATGATAACGCCGTAGAACAACAAAAAGCGCTTAACCTAAAAATTGGGGCACCTCTATCACCTCAACAAATCAAGAAGCTGCGCAAAAACATTATCTGGCTTGAAACCCACCTTATTAACGGGCAAAAGGTTCTGGTACCACGCGTATATCTAGTACAATCATCGCCCAAAAATTCTAACTTATTGGCTAGCGCACGACTCACAGGAAAAGATATTAACCTCACTACAGATCGCTTTACCAATAATAGTGTGATATTAAGCAAAGATACACTCTCTATTGATGCGCACAATGAGTTTCTCAATACGCAGGGCATTATAGAAACAAAAGGAGATTTGCTTCTCTCAACCAAGGGCCTTCTTGTCAACCGCTCTGGTATGATCCATGGTGATCGTGTCTACCTCCAAGCGAACGAGATTATCAACGAAACAATCAAACAACGCCTCACAAGCTTCAAAGATTTTGTATATCAAAGCATAGATCAAAGCGGCTCTAGCGCTCAACTCGTTGCAGACCACGACCTAACCCTTAACACTTCAGGCAACCTTAGCGTTGAAGGTGGGCAATTGGTAAGCGGTGGCGCCATGACGCTAAACACCGGGGGATCTGCCTATTTCACCGCCTTAGCGCTAAATAGCCAATATGAAAACGCCCAAAGCCGCCATCATCAGCGCACAGAGCTAATCAGCGGGGGCGACCTAACCCTCAAAACAGGGGGCGCCCTTACCTTCCAAGGTGCACGCCTCCAAACAGAAGGCGACGCCTTTATACAGGCTGGTACTGATCTTACTTTGGACGCAATCCACGATACGATAAGCACTACAAAACAGGAAGACCACAACAGTCTCCTCTCACACAGTTCTTCTTCTACCAATCAATTTGATGAAACAGCCCATGGTACCCAATTAACGGCGAAGGGGACTGTAAGCATCAATGCTAAACAACAGGCTAGTATCAAAGGATCCAACATAAGTGCTGAAAAAGATATAACCATCGCAGCCGATAGCGTGACCATTTCTGCCGCACAAGAGCGCCACCAAACAACTATCCACTCAAGCAAATCTGGTCTCTTTGTGGGGCGGGACAAAGACTTTATCTCACTTTGGGGGCAAGAACACGAAGATACAGACGAAAGCACTATTTTAAGCCGCGGTTCAGACCTCAACACCCGAGGGAATATCCACATTATCGCACAAAATGGTGATATCACCCTTCAGGGTAGCAATCTTATCGCGGAAAAAACTATTGCTCTTAACGCCAAACGCAATATCAACATTACAACAAGTCAAGAGACTAAAACCAATGAACACCACACCAACCAGTCTGGCTTTGGGTTAGATTTCTCTCACTCTAATTATAGCGTTACCGTGGGCATCGGCACTAAATCAACCGATATGGACACAAAAACCATCCAAAATAATAACAGTCAATCACAGCTTATTGCTGGAAAAGATATCAATTTAGATGCGAGCCAAAATGCCTATTTACAAGCGCCTCAAATAAATGCCCAAGGAAGTGTTATAGTAGAAGCCCTCAATGAGGTGACGCTTGCTACAGTATCTAATCAAACCCTTATGACAGAACAATCTACCCAATCATTTACGGGCTTACGTACTACGCTTAGCAATAGTGCCCTGCAAAACATCGACAAAGCAAGCAAAGCCACAAAACGCTTAGATTTCAGCCGCGCAGGCGAATATAAATCTAACATCGGTAATTTAGTAGATGGAGCAATGGAGGGCTATGATCTCTACAATACCTATCAACAAGCTAAAGATGTTTATAATGCCTATAAAACAGGGCAAGACCCATTGGCAAACCTAAGAGATTCGCATGGCAAGCTTCCGTCCAAAGATTATACCGAACCCTCTTGGAAAGATACCTTTAGCGTCAATACTCAACTAGGCTTTGATCAAGCCGACTATAAGCAGTCTGTGCAAGAAATAAATCCACTGGTCGCGGATCTTGCTGCCCATGGCGACCTTAACATTCATGCTCACAAGGGCCAACTTCAAGCCACGGGTGCCGACCTTGCCGCCACCAATATTAACTTACAAGCAGGGCAAGACATCCACTTAGCCAACGCCACTCATAAAAGAAAAGGAACCCAAAACGCCACCCATACAAGCGCTTCCCTTGGTCTTGAAACCTCGATCGCAGGCCAGAGTGCCAAAATCCAATTGATTAACGAAAAAGAAGAGACAACCACAAAAACCATTGAACACAAAAATGCTCAAATCAATGCTACCAACACCTTAACCATCAGAAGTAACGGAGATACCACGCTTGAGGGTGCACGCGTGTCTGGCAGTACTTTAAACGCAGAGGTCGGCAAAAACCTCAACCTTATTAGCCAAACAAATGCCCTCCAAACAACCATTGATAGTAATACAGACACATTTGCCGCGAGCGTTTTTCTAACGGGTGGTGAGGGCGCCCAAGCCAATATGGTTCGCGACCAAAACCAAGCAATAGCTTCGAGCAAAAATGTAGATGAACAAACAAGCCTGCAAGCAGGCGCAGGCGGTTTTAATATCCAAGTTGGCCAAAACACCCATTTAAAAGGTGCAACAATCACTAGCAAAGCATCCAAAACACACAACCACCTCACCACTGGCACATTGAGCTATGAAAACATTGATAACAAAGCCAGTGCCCAATCCACCCGCACCACCAGGCAGCTTAATCTAGGCGGCGAAGTAGGTCAAGCCAGCCTAACAACCCGCTTAGGCTACGGGGCGGCCAAGGATGCACTCGCCAACAGCTTAGGCAAAAGCCAAGCTGAAGAAAGCACGCAAGGCCACAGCAAAAGCGCTATAACGGAAACCACACTCACCATCACTAATGAAACTTTACAAAAAGAAAGGTTTAACCAAACCACAACACAAACCTTAGCTGATCTCAACACCAATTCAAAAAATAGCCTTGAGCAAGCCACACCAGTAGATATAAAAAGCCTACAGGAAAAAACCAAAAATAACCACGATCTCACCAGCGACTTACTCAATAGAGGCTTCAGCTATAGCGATGAAGCCTACCATACTATGTTTGTTAAAGATCACCCCATCGCTGTGCTGGAAGTAGATGAAAATGGCAAGCAAATTTATCAAAAAGATGCTGATGGCAACCCTTTACTAAATGAGCGAGGTGAAGGCGTCCCAGCCTTCCGTTGGCTAAGTGAGGATGAGCGCGCCCACCTAAAGCCCGGTAGCGATGATAAGGTACACATCTTCGCTAATGGCATCTTCACTGACCCACGCGGTGCTGCAAGCCTGACCAAGAATACGATGGAGCAAACTGGTACGGGAGCCGATCAACCGCGCTATTTCATATGGTTCCCCAACACCAGCCAGCCAATAAGTGAGGTGATGGTGGCGGGCTATCAAAAATTCTTAGAAGGCAAACTACCCTTAACAAATTCTGGCAAAACCTTAACAGATCTCACCTACAAATTTGGCTTTAACCAAGGTGGGGCGCCCGCTACCGGCATTGATATTACTGCCCATAGCCGCGGTGGGATGACCACAGGTAATATGGTAGAAACCACCCGCCATGCCCCGCCCCCAGGCACACCCAACATCGCAGTAAACCTCTTTGGCTCCGCCTATAACGCCCAAAAAGTCCAAAATAATCTCAACCTTATTAACCAAACCCGCGGCGGCTCTGTTCACACCAGCCAAGCTACCCATAGGGATGATTTTGTTGGCCGCTATATCGGAAGCAACCCACCCACCTATAATAAGCAGGCCAGCAATAGTTCCACCCTCAAAGAATGGGGGAAAATAGTCACACAACCCGTAAACGCCCATATGTGTTATGGCTCAAAAGGACGGATATGTCAGAAAATTTATGGCACCTCCCACTCATTTACCGTCCAGTAAAGGAACACTCATGTTTTATAAATCTCTCACTCTAGGCCTCCTCTCCATAAGCCTCAGCGCGTGCTACGGCGCCCTTCCCCCCCCTGATTACAAAACTTGGATAAAGCCTGGAGCAGACTCATTGCAAGTCAAAAAATCTATGCTTGAATGCGGCTTTCCTGAAATTTGGGGTTTATCCGAGCCCTTCTCCAAAATGACACCCAATGATACAGTCATGGCAGATCGTTGTATGGAACAAGCGGGCTATAAATCAAAATATGCACCCGTTGGTTTCCATGCCTTTTGCCTGCGTACAGGTGATGATCCCTACCTCCCCGCCTGCGCGCCTGATGCTGTCATCCGCAAGCCCAGCGTTAAAAAACGCCTCAACAGCGCCTATTGCCGCGTTGAATATAAACGCTTCTATAGTCATAAGCCGCCTGAGTGCTTCTAACCATAGCCACCTAAACCATACCGTCCAGTAAAGGAACAATCATGTTTTATAAATCTCTCACTCTAGGCCTCCTCTCCATAAGCCTCAGCGCGTGCTTCCTCCCCGCTGATGCTCCATACGACTACGCCATTTGGATAAAACCTAGGACATCCCCAGTGCAGATCAAAAAATCTATGCTTGAATGCGGCTATCTTGAACCTTGGGGTATAAACGAGCCATCCGCTAAAATGAAAATCAATGATGAAGTCATGGCAAGGCGTTGTATGGAGCAAGCGGGCTATACACAAATATCTACACCCATTGTTTTTAGTGACGTTTGCCTCCGAAATGACAAGCCCCATCCCCCAGCTTGTGCGCCTGATGCTATCATTCCCAAACCCAGCGTCGAAAAACGCCTCAAAAGCACCTATTGCCGCACTCAATATCGACGCTTCTATAGTCAGAAGCCGCCTGAATGCCTCTAACCCCTTACTTTTGCATCAGCTCATGAACAGCTATGCCCGACAGGGCATGGCCGTGTCATATTTTACGCAAAAATAACTAACACATAGCTTTACATCTTACGAAAAAAGCCGATTTGATTTTGTAACAAGGACGACAATATAAACGCTCTATCAACAGGATATCCATAGTAACATAAAATATAATTATCTATTCATAATTCACAACAAAATACTGCTATGCATTGTTTTTAATTTTTATTGCTATCCAGAAAATTACTGTATATATATTGTAATTTTATTATGAAAGCACAATATGTTTAAATGGGTATATAAGGAACAAGTTCCTACAAAAGCAACATGCGAACAAATATGGAGCATGTGGCAAGATGTAGCATCTTGGCCCTGTTGGGATCACGAACTGGAATGGGTTAAGCTAAACGGCAATTTCGCTGCGGGCACAACCGGACGAATGAAACCAATTAAAGGGCCCGAAATTAATTTTACAATTAGCGAGGCAACGCCTCTTCGTTCCTTCTCTGATGTCGCCCGCCTACCATTAACAACGTTGGTTTTTAACCATGAATATTTTAGCCCTCCCGAAACGGAGATGACAGCATATATACAACACTCTGTGACTATGACTGGATGGCTTGCCCTAGTTTTTGGCTTTCTAATTGGAAGGCAAATAAAAAAGAGCCTAAAAAACTCTATGGTAACATTAAGCAAACAAGCAGAAACTTTAAACCGCTAACTAAAGGATAATAGCCTTACAAGTGATTACAATTGCACCCTTTATAAATTCTATTCCTAACATCCCATTAATCTTCAATTTTGTCATTCATTTATAACCTTCCACAAATGAATTAAGTCGTATATAAAAATTTATAATAAAATCGTAATATCTGGCTCATGGACATTAATAATGCGCAAGCCTGCTATTGTTTATACAAGTTTAAGGCGCTCAAACGCCGAACGTTTTGAAGCCTTAATCGCAGCACAAAGGGCAGGATTATCGGTTGTTTTAATGGGAGAAGCGATCCCCGAAATGGCCAAGCCTTACGCAGCTGAATGCCATATTTGCGATATCAGTGATCAAATCGCCAGCATGGAATACATACGTAACATTGCTGTGCGCTATGATATTTTTGGTGCAATAAGTTGGACTGATCTTGGCCTTGAATGTGCGGCGCATATCAATGAGAATCTGTCGCTTCCAGGCCTCTCCGTTAAACTTCTACAAACATTAAAAAACAAATATACAACACGCCAAACCTTAGCGCATATCGAAGGTATATGCCCAAAATTTGCACTCGTTTCTAATTTAACTGAGCTCAAAGCTGCCATGCGGACTATAGCCTATCCCGCAATTGTCAAGCCTGTGGGCGGTAACGGCTCAAAAGGAATTTTTACACTCCATAATGCATCGCAGCTTGAAAATGCCATGACTGAACTACATCGGCTAATAAATAATGGTTCCGATGCGATTTTCAAAAAACACGGCGATGCGTTCATTGTTGAAGAATTCATCTTTGGCGATGAGGTAAGCCTAGAAGTCATGATTCACAATCATCATATAGACCTTATAGGTGTGACCGATAAAAAAACCGCCGATCCTTTTCATTTTGAGTTGCAGCATATTTTTCCTGCCCAGCTTAGCAAAAATGCTTATGCCGACATAACAGAAAAAATCGTCAAAATTATCACTACATTAGGCTGCAATGACTGCACCTTACATATTGAAGGCAAAGTAAATAATGATAAATTTACTTTAATTGAAATCAATGCGCGCCCTGGTGGTGATTATATCACAACCCACTTAATACCACGGAGCACAGGTGCCGACCATATGGCGAATATTATTAAGGTCGCGACTGGAAGCGCTCCAGACATTTCGGCAAAAAAAACACATTTGTATACGGGAGTAAAGTTTTTACTTGCACAGAAACAAGGCTGTTTTCAAGGCCTTTCTGGTTATAATGATGGGGTTTTTGAGATTGGTGGCTTAGATCAAATTATGTTCGAACTACCGCTTGGCGCACAAATTTCACTACCACCAAAAAGCTTCACGAGTCAACGTGTTGCTGCCGTGCTTGCGCATGGATCAACACATCAAAATGTAGGCGAAACGCTCTTGGCCGCAGAGCGCACTTTAAGTATTAAAATTATATAAAAACCATAATGTGGTTGCGGATGGAGGAAAAAATGGGTGGCCAAACGGTTTTATTAGTTGGAGCCTCTATAAACCAAATACAGCGCTTTATCGAACAAATGAAAAAGCGTAATTTATGTATTATTATTTTAGAGACCTCAGCATTTATTGACCAACATTTGCGTACTTTAGCCGCTATTGATCAATTTATCGAAGTTTCTGACAAGGATATTTCAACCATCCAAGCTTGGCTGGAAACCAAACCTTTGTTACCAAAGATTGATTATATCCTTACTTTCTCCGAATTCACAGTAGAGGCAACAGCTGCTATTGCTGAATATCTATCTATCCCCTGGAATAGCCCCCACGCCATACACACAATCAGAGACAAACTTCTCTTGCGCAATAAACTACGGGATGCGGGCATTGTACAGCCCAATATTGCCGCTTGTTCATGCATAGCTGATGTGAAAAATTTTATCACAAATGCGCCTAACAATGGGCCCTGGATTATAAAACCACGCATTGGCACAGGAAGCGAAGGCGTGTCTATTATAGAAAAGCCAGAAGATATTCCCAAAGCCATAGAGCGGTTAACGCAAAAAAACACGCAATCCTTCTTGATTGAAGAATTTATTCATGGAAAAGAATATAGCGTTGAAGGTGTTTTTATTGCAAAAGAAGCACAATTTTTTGCCGTCACTGAAAAAATGCTTATGGACAATGGCCTATTCCTTGAATGCGGTCATCTCATGCCCGCCCCCATCGAGAAGGAATTAGGTCTAAAAATTTATGCTGCTGTGCGCCAAGCGCTAAAAGCAGTGGGGCTAGAGTATGGGCTTTTCCATGTGGAGCTTTGGGTTGAGGATGAACAAATTACTCTAGGAGAAATCCACGCCCGCCCTGGCGGTATGTATATAAATTGGTTAAGCGAACTTGTCACAAATATTGAAACTTATGGTATCCTTATTGATGACCAAAGCAATGTTCTATCGCTAGCCCCCTCCCTATGGCCAAGCAATTCTTATCATTTCTTCAAAGCAGCAGGCATTACTTATTTCCAAGTAGAGCCTGGCACCGTAAGTCATGTTGGCGCACCCGCACTTATTGAGCAAAATCCAAATTGTATCAAACTACATTACCCGCTAAAGCTTGGCGACCGTATCCCACCAACACTCTCCTGGAAAGATTTAGAAGCCCTTGGCTATGTCATTGTCACTGGTAAAGATACAGAAGGAGTACGCATCTTATCCCAAAAAATTCAGCAAGAGTTGCGCATTGTAACAAAAGCGTAAAAGAAACCTGCCGAAAGGTTTAAAAACATGGCTTTTATTATTATAGAATATACATTATTTGCCTTCACCTACTTGGCAAATAGTGCAACTATCTCTGTCTATTTGGCCAACTTTATGCGATTTGATACGGCAGCTATAGGCTCTATTCTCCTATTATCGGCCATTGCTTCTCGCGCTTCGCGGATTTTAGCGGCCCCGATTCTAAATTTAATTCCATCGCGCCACATCATGCCACTTATGTGTCTTTTATCAGCCATAGGTTATCTTTTACTAGCTCAAGTTTCTAATATCCCGCTTATATGCTTAAGCTTATTTATGATAGGTTTTGGATATGCAAGTAATGGGATGTATGTCAAAGCTTTGGTTGCCGAATATAAGTCGGAAAAAAATAATTCTCTTTTATTGCGCTACTCCGGCTTGAATGTAGTTTTTAATGTTGCCTCCGCCATCGCACCGCTGTTTAGCACCTCTATTTTTTCTCATGCGGGTCCAAAATATTTTTTCTTAATATCCGGCGCTATTCTATTCACATGCAGCATCCTCAACTATTTTCTGCATCCAAAAAACATACACCTCACCCCGCAGATCGGCCTATGGTCGTCTATTAAGGCTCATATTTTTGATAAAAAGCTCAATATCTTATTTTTATATACCACATTTACATGGCTTCTTTATGCACAATTAAATTCAGCCATCCCTTTATATGTTGCCAATGTACTGAACCAATTTAATTTAGTTGGCTATTTATTTTTTATAAATGCTTCAATTGTTATCCTCCTATCATATCCGTTGGCTCTATTACTAGCACGCTACGATTTTTCGCCAACAAATTTACTATTGATTGGATTTTTCTGTTATTTATTTGGATTTATCATCATTACAATTGGCGAAACATTTTTATATGTCACGTTAGCCATCATTCTTTGGACTTTTGCTGAAATCATCATGATGCCAGCGCTCTCTGTTTTTCTTGCTCAAATTACAAAACCAGAATCTTTAATCAACCTTATTGGTATAAATTCCATAGCATTGGGTATTGGCGAAGGTCTTGGAGGTCTTATTGGGGCTATGGCTGTATTAAATTATGCCGAGCATCATGCGGGAGCAATGTCTTTTATACCAATGATTATTCTATCTTTGATTTTTATTTTATTTTCACTTTTCATCCGGTTTCGAGGACAAAAAAGCCGCCCTAATAGGATCAGGGCGGTTATAAAATAATTGGTTGCGGGGGCAGGATTTGAACCTGCGGCCTTCAGGTTATGAGTGGTAAGCTGGTCTTTTCTCTACAGCTTATTTGTTTTCGCTGTATTTCTTTAACTGCCTGATATTGCTTGATAAATTCGATTTATCATGGCCATAGTTATCCTACGGGATACGCTAAATTATTCTGCTTCTTGCTTCCGTAGTGCTTCCGCGGCGCTTCCACAGACGCAGCCCAACATAACAACAATAAGGGGATGAAAATGCCAAAACTAACCAAGAAAATGATTGACGTCGCCGAGATAAAATCTAAAGACTATTTGATCTTCGATACTGAACTCCCCTGTTTTGGTGTACGTATCTTTCCATCTGGAAGAAAATCCTACATCATTCAATATCGCGCCGAGCGTGGCAAGGTGCGGCGTAAAAGCTTAGGCATGCATGGTATCATTGCGCTGGAAGAAGCGCGCAAAAAAGCTTTTAAACTTTTAGCAGAAGTTCAATCGGGCGGTGATCCTATTGGCGAGCAACAAGCAAAACAAAATGCGTTGACTGTCGATGACCTTGCAGAGCGCTTTATAGAAGAGCATGTGAATGTGCATTTAAAATCACGCACAAGAGAAGGCTACATCCGTAATCTTAACAAATTCATTTTGCCCATGATAGGCAAATTAAAAATTACAGATGTTACAAGAGCGGATATTGCAGCCTTCCATCATTCACGACGCAAAACACCTTATGAAGCCAATCGTTGCTTAGAGATCATCTCGAAAATGTTCAACTTGGCAGAAATGTGGGATCTGCGGCCTGATGGCACTAATCCCCGTCGACATATTAAAAAATATCCAGAAATAAAACGCGAGCGTTATCTAACGCCCGTTGAGACAAAAAGGCTAGGCCTTGTCTTACGCGAAATGGAGGCTGAAGGCGTTGAATCACAATCGGCACTCAATTGCATTCGACTTCTTCTGATGACGGGTTGTCGCTTGGGTGAAATCCAAACCTTGCAATGGAGCTTCATTGATTGGGAGGGCGCCGTGATACGCCTGCCTGATTCCAAAACCGGTGCAAGAGTCATTTACGCCGGGGAACATGTTATGGATTTACTGCGCACCATCCAAGAGCATCCCCAAACACCACGCGACAATCCTTATGTAATTTATGGCACTATTAAAGACGCATATTTGAGCGATATGCAAAAGCCCTGGCGGCGCATTCGCAAGCGAGCCAAAATTGAAGATGTGCGCATTCATGATTTGCGGCACAGCTTTGCCTCTTATGCGGCAAGCAGAGGCTTAAGCCTTACCATGATTGGCAAATTGCTTGGACATACACAGGTGCAAACAACAGCGCGCTATGCTCACCTTATGTCTGATCCAATCAAGCAAGCCGCATGCCAGGTCTCAGGCTTGATCATCGCTGGATTGGAATGATTATAACACTGGCTAATGTTAGCGCCGTACAAAAATTACAAAAGCCATGATATGTATCCAACAACTTCGGCCCTCCCCTTTTCTGCGTCGCCCAGATGAGCCACGGAACAGACAAGAAAAACTAACCAGAGGAAAATAGAGGAGATCAGGCTCTATTTATAAGTGACGTATAAAAATGCCTGCAAATATTGGGATCTCACCGCAAAAAGGATTTGGGCTAAAGTGTTTAGACAATGCCTATGGCAGTGTGTGTCCCCAAAAAGCAGCAAATTTGATATCGTTTTTTTAATTAGCTTACAACGAACCTATTGAAAACAATGGAAACAAAACTTATGTTGTAACAAATGGCGATAGCCAAGTATCTTATGGCGAACTGGCCATACTAGCCACTCTAAAAGTACGGCACCGCTAAAGATATGAGTGCACATTATGGTAGAAATACTATACGTATCAAAATGCGACCTAACACCTACACCTATTAATTGGCTGCCTTATAGCTTAAAATATAGTCTTCAGCCTTTTTCCGTTAAAAAATAAACGCCAGTTATACAAACAATGATAAAACCTAAAAGACATGTTCCACCCCAACCGGCTAGGCTATAAACAAGCCCGCCTGAAGCGGATCCAATGGCGCCTCCGATAAAAAAGACCACCATATAAAGCCCATTCAAGCGCCCCCTCATTTCTGCACCTAAACTGTAAATAATTTTTTGCCCGATAATAAGGTTTGTCGTTACGCCAAAATCCAAACTAATAGCTGCAATAACCAGAAAGCCCGCCCCCCAAAGAGAGCCGCCCAGCACAAAAGGCGCAAAAGCAAAATAAGATAAAATAAAACATAGAGCAACAAGAAATAAGGCCAATAAAGTGGCAAACCTCAAAACACCCCTATCCGCAAGACGCCCCGCTATTGGTGCAGCAAAAACGCCAGCGGCACCGGCCAAAGCAAATAAGGCAATTTGCCCTTGTGAAAAATGGAAGAGATCACTCATTAAAAATACAGGAACGGTTGTCCAAATCAATAATACCTTATACAAAAGAAGTCACATTATGGCCGTTGCATGAACGAATTGCGCATGATACTTGGCATAAAGGACGGGTTGTGCTTTTAGGAGACGCCTGTCATCCTATGCGTCCACACATGATGTCAGGCGCTTCCATGGCAATTGAAGATGCAGTCATATTGACACGATGTTTGGAGAAAACAGGGATACATGACTTTCCTAAGGCATTCACAAGATACAAAGAGCTACGTTTTGATAGAATTTCAAAAGTGCAAAGGATTTCGAGTATCAATACATGGTTGCAAAAGGAAACCGATGATCCAGCTTGGCTATTCGAATATGATCCATATCAAATAGAAATCTAGAAATAATGCAGATTTTGCAGTATGTCAGTAACCGATGATGTGAGGTACATCTTTTTATCGTAAAAGAGACACAGCATCTTATAGATTCATTTAAGCTTCTTTAGCTATCAAAAATAACAGCTCCTATCTTTAACTTTCCAGCAAATGGCAGTCGTGTATCATAATCAATAAACGCAAACAGCACAAACACAGTTAAACTTAAAAACTAGCAGGCTTAGCGTGTTTCCAGCTATCGGCATCCTTATAGGTGAAAGCGCCAAGTTCTGCAAAATGCTCACGCGCGCAGTGGATTTTCGTATTTTCACTTTCTCAGCATTGCCATTCATGTATAGAGCTCTTAACCTGAACCACGAGATAAAGCTTACCAGCACTATATTCAGTTATACAAAACTTATTTTAACTCAGACGGCATTTGCGAATACAAGCAGAAGATATGTTCATTGGCTAAGGCTTATTACACAAAATACGCACATTAAAACAGAAGATAACTAGCAGAACAAAAAGCTGAATCGTCTTAACATTTTTGCATAAATAGCCTATGACTAGCATGGAGGAGCGAGGCGGAAGATTCGCTTTGAGTGCCAGCTATATGTCAATAAATAAAGAGAGCAACGCCAAATAAATCAATGATGGGAGAAAAATGGAGCAAGAGAAGCACGAGCCAGCCAAGAGAAAAAGCTACACCAAGCATCAGGCAACTTACTTAGCTCATGCTCTAACACTCAAAGGCTCAGCAGAGGATAACATCTCAAAATCGCTCGCCTCAGCACGTGTGGATATGAACCCGCATCAGGTGGAAGCCGCTTTGTTCGCGCTCCGATCACCTTTATCGCATGGCGTGTTATTGGCAGATGAAGTTGGTTTGGGTAAAACCATTGAGGCAAGCCTTATCATTGCGCAAAAATGGGCGGAAAGACAACGTAAAATCCTCCTTATCGTTCCAGCTATGCTTAGAAGCCAATGGTCGCAAGAGCTTTTGGAAAAATTTAATCTTCCCTCTTATGTGCTAGAAAACGCCTCTTATAAGGCTGATAAAAAAGAAGGCATTGCTAATCCATTTAATCAAGATGAGCGCATAATCATTTGCTCTTATGAATTTGCTTCAAGTAAAGCGGGGGATCTTAAAAATGTCCAGTGGGATTTGGTTGTTTTTGATGAGGCGCATAAATTGCGCAATATCTGGAAGGATGATGGTGCAAAAATAGCTAAAACTCTGCAAGAAGCTTTAGAGGGCCGCAAGAAAATCTTGCTATCGGCAACGCCCTTGCAAAATTCACTCCTTGAGCTCTATGGCTTGATTTCAGTTATAGACCCACATTTCTTTGGCAGCGTTGATGTCTTTAAAATGAACTATGTCGGAGCTCACCTCACTGCGCAAAACCTTGAAGAGCTACAATATCGCCTTTCTAAAATCTGCCACAGAACTTTAAGGCGCCAAGTACAGCTCGATGGTGATATTAATTTTACCAAGCGGCACTCTCTCGTCCAGGAGTTTTATCCCTTTGACGCTGAAAAAGAGCTTTACGATAAATTATCGGCCTTTTTGCAGCGAGAGGATTTATTTGCCATACGTCCCAAAAGTGCGCATTTAACAACCCTTGTTATTCGCAAAATCCTTGCCTCCTCATCCTTCGCCATTAGTGGCACGCTTGAGAAAATAATCAAAAGACTTGAAACCAGAGCGCAGATAGATGCCGAGAGTCTTGACGATTATGACAATGTCGTAGAACTTTTTGAGCCCTCTTTAAGCGCTAACGTTCAAAACAGTCAAAATGGCGAAAACTATGGGGACGAAACTTCAAATATTATAGAGCTTTTTCCGAATTCCAGCGATGAGATTACGCTGTTGACGCCCAATCTCGAGCCCTTAGAGGCAGAAATTGAAGAGCTCAAAGGATTTCGTATCATCGCAGGCAATATTGAAAAAAACGCTAAAGGTGAAGCGCTTATAATAGCCTTGAATAAAGCTTTTGAGCAAGTAGAAAAGCTCGGCGGGCAACGCAAAGCCGTTATTTTCACCGAATCTTGCCGCACACAAAAATATCTAAAAACACTTTTAAAACAAAATGGATATAAAGACCAAATTGTTTTACTCAATGGCACAAATAAAGAGCCTGAAACGGTCAAAATTTATCAGGATTGGTGCCAAAAGCACGCTGGAGGTAGTAAAATATCGGGTTCAAAAACCGCTGATATGAAAGCTGCAATTGTAGAGGCGTTTAAAGATCAAGCCACTATTCTGATTTCAACAGAATCTGGCAGTGAGGGTGTTAATCTGCAATTTTGCTCATTGCTTATTAATTATGACCTGACGTGGAACCCTCAACGGGTTGAGCAGAGGATTGGTCGTGTCCATCGCTACGGGCAAAAATGCGATGTGGTGGTTGTGAATTTTCTAAACAAAGCCAATAAAGCGGATGAGCTTGTATTTGATCTGCTTGATAAAAAATTTAAACTCTTTGAAGGTGTTTTTGGCGCCAGCGATGAGATTTTAGGCGCAGTCGAGTCAGATATCTCTATAGAAAGTCGCATTCTAACGATTTACCAAAAATGCCGCCATACAGATGAAATTGAAGCAGAATTTGAGAAACTGCAACATGAGCTCGACGCCCTTTTAACGCAAAAAGCGCAAGATACACGTAAAAAATTGCTTGAGCATTTTGATGAAGAAGTGGTTGCGCGCTTAAAATCGCGTAAAGAGCAAATTAAAGGTGCTTTAGACGAGCGCGGTCGCAAAATCAGAACTTTTTGTCAAATCATGCTGCCACAAGCAGAGCATTTTGCCGATAAATTGATTCATAATGGCCAACATTATTATTATCATTGGAAACAAGCTGCACAGGAAGATGCTCAGTTTTTAAAGCTCGAGCATGAGCCGATAGTATCGCTCATTGAGCAAGCGCGTGAAGACAAGCCATTTGCCGCTGAGCTTACCTTCCACTATGAGCGCTATGGTATGAATTTGGCCGATTTAGAACCACTACGCGGGAAGTCTGGTTGGCTGAAATTTTCAAAATTAAAATTTGACTCTCTCGATAATGCAGAGAAATTAGTATTTAGCACGATTACAGATGATGGCTCGAACCTTGATCAACAACAATGCGAGCGGCTTATGCTCATTCCTGCAACATGCAACGGTAATGTTCATATTGAGCCTTTCCTGATAGAGCAAATTACTCAAATAAAACAAGAGCTTACCCAATCATGCTTTGAAGAGGCGCAGCGCCTCAATGATCGATATTTTAATGAAGAGCACGAAAAATTGGAACGCTGGGCAGAAGATTCCAAAGAAGCTATCAACTTAAAAATCAAGCAGCTTGAAAAAGAGATTAAAGAAGAAAAAAAACAAGCAAGGGCTTTGAGAATGTTAGAAGAAAAAGTCACTGCGCAACGTCAGATTAAAAAACTTGAAAAAGATCTCGACAAAATGACACTGGAGTTTTTTGAAACGCGCAAACAGGTCGATGAAAAAGTAGAAGAATTACTTGACGAGATTGAAGTTAAACTTAAGCTATCCTATAGTGTAGAGGAAGTTTTTACAATTCGCTGGAATTTAATTTAAGGACGCCCAATGAGCCAGAAGAAACAACGATTAGAACTGACATGGATTGGGAAAGATCAGCGCCCGCGTCTTGAGCCACGTATCTTGCTGGAAGAACCTGAAAAATCCTACCACGCCGAAGCGCGCGTGAGTGAGAACGATATCTTTGATAATAAGCTCATATTCGGTGATAATCTGCTGGCGTTAAAAGCGCTGGAAGCGGACTATGCTGGCAAGGTGAAATGCATTTATATCGACCCGCCTTACAATACAGGCAATGCTTTTGAGCATTATGATGATGGTTTGGAGCACTCGACGTGGCTTTCGCTTATGCGCGATCGCCTAGAGCTTTTATGGCTCTTACTCAAAGAGGATGGTTATTTAGCAGTTCAAATCGATGATAACGAATATGCGCGGCTCTACGTCTTAATGTGTGAATTATTTGGCGAATCTAAACTGAAAACAATATGCGTTAAAATGAGTGAAGCAAGTGGTCTAAAAATGGGCTCGGTTAATAAATATGGTGTCATTCCTAAGCTGAAAGAATATATAATCCTTGCTAAAAAGGACAGTGTTAAAAATATAAGGCTTGATCCCGTACCTAAATACAAATGGGATACAGAATATAATATATATTTGGAAAATTTTTCACGCAAGGACAAACAAACAATATCTGAGATAGCTCTTTCTGGATCTATTAGAGATAATGATTTAAACAAAGTAGACGCAATTGCACAGAGAATAACCCTTTTATCAGTAGCACAAAAAATCAAAGAACTAGGTTTAAAAGGAAAAGAAAAAGAAGAGTGGCTGTTTGAAAATGCTTTCAGAATATGCCAATGCGCCACATCAGAATCCGTATTAAAACTTGCTAATTTGAAAAAAGAACACTGCAAACAAGAGATATTTTTTGTTGCTAATAGTAAGAACGATATCCTGTATATGGTGCGTGCAAATTATTCAGAAGAATCTAAAAAACCAAGAGTCCAGTTGATATTTGCAGAAGATAATTTAACGATTCATCCAGGTGACTTATGGACTGACATTAAAACCACAGGCTTGGAAGCAGAAGGTGGCGTTGAATTTAAAAATGGTAAAAAGCCAGAGCAATTGGTAGCTAGAATTATTAAAATGGCCACCAATCCTGGCGATCTCGTTCTTGACTCCTTCCTTGGCTCCGGCACAACGGCAGCCGTTGCTCATAAAATGAAGCGACGTTGGATTGGTATTGAACTTGGCGAGCATTGTGAAACGCACTGTATACCGCGTTTGCAAAAAGTCATTGATGGCACAGATCAAGGCGGCATATCTAAAGCTGTCGATTGGCAAGGCGGCGGCGGATTTCGCTATTATCGCCTCGCGCCCTCTATGCTGGAAAAAGATCAATGGGGTCAGTGGGTCATCAGCAAGGAATATAATGCGGCTATGCTTTCTGAAGCTATGTGCAAACATATGGGCTTTACCTATGCGCCAGATGAAAATCACTATTGGATACATGGTTATTCCACGGAAACAGATTTTATCTATGTGACCACGCGCGCCCTTACGCATGAACAATTGCGTGCCATCAGTGAAGAGGTTGGCCCCAACCGCACGCTCCTTATTTGCTGCAAGGCTTTTAACGCTAAAGCAGATGCCTTCGATAATTTAACGGTCAACAAGATACCCAACGCCGTGCTCAAGCAATGCGAATGGGGCAAGGATGATTATAGCCTCAATGTCGAGAATTTAGAATATAGAGCCAAAGCAACCACCGCATCGGAGCAAGCAGCACCTGATTTATTCTCATATCAAGAGGGGGAAAAATAATCGTGAATCGTACTGTAAGGACTATAACATCACGTCTATCTTTGCGCCAACCGCAAACGCAATCCCTTGAGATTTTAGCGAATGTTGTGGAGCAAATCGAGCTATCAAAAGAATGCGACCTTGCGCATAGTCTCAAGGCTATTCAAGCTCTTTATCCTTCTGTGCAGGATTTTGAACGTGATTTCCCGTCCCTTTGTTTTGCCCTGGCCACAGGCGTTGGTAAAACGCGGCTTATGGGTGCTTTCATTAGCTATCTTTACTTAACAGGCCGCAGCCGCCATTTTTTTGTGCTTGCGCCTAACCTTACGATTTATGAAAAACTCATACAAGATTTTGGGCCCAGAAGTCCTAAATATGTCTTTAAAGGCATACAGGAATTTATAACAAACCCACCTGTCATTATTACAGGTGAAGATTATGCAGATGGTAAAGGCGTGCGCGTTGATGCGCCTCATTTCCGCGGCCAAGGCAGGCTTTTGGAAAGCGGCGATACGCCTTTTATTAATATCTTCAACATCTCAAAGATCAATGCAACTGAAAATAAAAAAGGCGCTGTAAAAACAAATACGCCGCGCATTAAGCGCCTACAAGAAACAATTGGGGAAAGTTATTTTAACTACCTTGCCAATTTACCTGATCTCGTGATGCTTATGGATGAGGCGCACCGCTATCGCGCAAGTGCGGGTGCAGCGGCCATTAATGAGCTTAAGCCCATTCTTGGTATTGAATTAACGGCCACGCCGAAAACAACAGGCGCCAAATCAGTTGATTTTAAAAATATTATTTATGGCTATTCCCTCGCACAGGCCATGAATGATGGTTTTGTTAAAGAGCCCGCCGTTGCGACCCGAAAAGATTTTGACTCTAAAAATTACACAGAAGATGAATTAGAGCGCATAAAACTAGAAGACGGTATCCATCATCATGAGCATGTAAAGGTCGAATTAGACGTTTATGCTCGCCAATATGATCAAAAACTTGTGAAGCCTTTTATATTGGTTGTAGCGCAAGATACCAAGCATGCTCGCCAATTGCGTGAGTTATTGGAATCTGATAGCTTCTTTGAAGGACGCTATAAAGGTAAAGTCGCTGAGGTGCACTCAAAGCAATCTGGCGCTGAAGAAGATGAGAATATTCAACGCCTTATGTCTGTAGAAGACCCCGATGAGCCAACAGAAATCGTTATTCACGTAAACAAGCTGAAAGAAGGGTGGGACGTCACCAATCTTTATACGATTGTGCCTCTTCGTGCTTCAGCTTCTGAGATTTTAACCGAGCAAACGATTGGGCGTGGTTTGCGCTTGCCCTATGGGCGCAGGACCGGTGTTGAAGCAATTGATCGCCTGACGATCATTGCCCATGACAGATTCCAAGAAATTGTTGATAAGGCTAACGACCCGAATTCAATCATCAAGAAACATATTGAAATCGGTGATGGCGGTGATGTGCCTCGTGAGAAATCTCAAATCATCACTGTTCCATCATTCGCTTCAGGCCCTTTGGTTGGTTCTGCTGCGAGTGAAAATGATTATCCTAGTCAGCCAAGTACGGTGCCGCAAAGCATTTTTAATACCCCGCAACAGCGACAAATTGCAGAAATAGCAATAAAAGTTGTCAATCGCTATGAGCATTTAAATACGTCCCGCGAATTATCAGCCCCTGAAATTCAATCGCAAATTATCAAAGAAATTTCAGAACAGATCAAACCAGCGCAAGAATCACTAAATTTAGAGCCTGATGAAACGAGCGCTGTGGTTAAAGATGTCGTCGAAACGGTTACGAAAAATATTGTCGAATTCACTATCGACATTCCCAATGTTGTCGTGATTCCCTCGCGCGATACGACCTACAGCTTCCGCGATTTTGATCTAACAGGATTAGAAAGGCTTAACTACCAGCCGGTCAGCGATGAAATATTGATCCGCCAGCTTCGCACAAACAATAGTAGCTTGCTCTCTTTTGATGGCGGCTATGATAGAGAAGAACAGCTTGAAAACTATATTACTCGAGGCATGGTAGACCATGATCTTGTTGATTATGACGAGCATTGTGTATTACTCAACAAACTAGCAGGACAGATTATCGAGCGATTCAAATCCTATTTGTCGAACGAAAAAGATGTCGAAAATGTCCTTATCCATAACCAAAAAAGCATAACCGAATTTATTATCACACAACTCAAGGCTCATTATTGGGAAACCTCGACGGATTATCAGGTTAATGTCACCCGAGGATTTACAATACTTAAGCCACTCAATTATACTATTGTAGAAGGTTCAACGCCGCGAGATTTCCGATATATTCCAGAAAAGAAAAGCGATGTAAAAAAGATTGTTTTTGGCGGCTTTAAAAAATGTTGTTACCCGTTGCAAAAATTTGATTCCGTTGATGGCGAGCTCAGATTTGCTCAAATACTGGAAAATGATGAGCAAGTTTTACTCTGGGTGAAACCACCGCTCGGCGTTCCCCTCATTGAATATAAAAATGGCCTTAAATATGAACCAGATTTTGTTGTTGAAACTATTGATACGAAATATCTATGTGAAATAAAAATGGCCTCGCAAATGCAAGATGACACCGTTTTGGCAAAACAAAAAGCAGCCATACTTTGGTGTGAACGCGCCACACAGCATGCCAAAGACAATAATGGTAAACCATGGTACTATATTCTTATTCCACATGATATGATCACTGCAAATAAAAGCTTTATGGGCTTGGTCAATAGCTATAAAATTGATAGTCCCACTTGTTGATATAAATCAGCCTCTGCTTGGCGGCGGAGGATGAGGCCTTTGAGTTTACGCCCACCGGCAAAGACCCAACGCAGAAATTGTTCAGGCGCCTCATTATGTTCGCCGCGATTGATTTTACGCCGTAGCGTTGAGCTTTGTAGTGCGCCCCCGCCCAAATTATAAGTAAAAGACACCAGCGCATCAAACTGATTAGACGTCAAAGGCACGTTAATCAGCCGCAACACAGCTCGCTCTGCAACCACAGTGTCTTGGCGTAAAAGCGCAATAGCGTGCGCCTCATCAATGCCCGCTGAAAACTCCTCATTGTCTTTGACGACATGGCCATAGCCAATCGTCGGATAGCCCGCTGGACAAAAATAAACGGTTGGAGAGAAACCCTCAAACCGCTTAATCAAATTTAGTCCCTTATCGCTAACGGTGCGATGTTTAGCCGCTCCGTTCGAGCGCTCAAACTGTGTGATATGGCGCATAATATGCTTCCCTTGCGTTACAGTAATCAGTGGGCTTTTTTAGGCCCAGAGTTGCCCAGGCGAGCGTTATGCTCGCCTAAGTGATCGCTTTATTCGTCAACCAATATGCCCATTACTTCCAAACGCTTATCGCCGTTTTCAAAAACGCCGACCCAGAAATAATCGTCTCCATCTAGACTATCTTTGCGTTCCATCATCAGCGTAAACTGGTCAATGCCTCTTTGCTTAGCAGTGCCGTAATCTTCAAGGGCGTACCAAGATTTGCTTGCTAGCGTGCAAGCCATAGATTTCATTGTATATTCAAAAATATCGAGTAAATTCTCTTTTTCAAGCGCGGTGCAGTTTTCATTTTGAACATCGATAATTTCTGCAATTGCAAATTGTTTGCTTTTTTTAAATCGTTTAGCCATCGCCTAACTCCTTGTTTTTTAATGGTTTTTACGATTACAGTAATGCTTCCTTTCCAACGCTTATCAAGTCAATAAGCTTATGTTTTTCAATATTTTAATTGCATTTTTGCCAAGGCTCGCTGCCCAAACCAAAACGACATCACCGCCGCAAATAAGGCTTGTGTTTCACCATCCCACACCGTAATCAGCCCCGTTGTAAAATCATGGCCATTATTCAAGAGCCGCAATAAAATCACGGTTTTGACCGTGGCAAAAAGGATAAAAAATGCATAGGTGATAATCGGCCGCACCGACGCACCCAAGGCCTCGACCCATCGCACACCGCTAGGCCTATTGGCATAGGCATAAAGCGCCCTGGTCTCTCCCATATCCGCTTGCACCTCTATCTCTTGAAGGCGTTGGTTATGGCCTTGCCGCTGCTGCTCCATTTGTAATTGTAAAATCGCCAATTCATGTTTGCGATCTTCCTTATCACGCCATATTTTAAGTAGATCAGGAAAAGCGGACGATAAAAAGCCTAGAAGGCTGCCAAGTAAAGTCAGCATAGTGTTCTCCTTTATTTCGGGGTAAAAAGACCAAGTTTGGCGGCAACTCCTGCAACCAATAGCGCCAGCACGCTAATCGTTAGCCAGCGCACTACTGTTTGCAGAAAAGTGCGTTGCATCGTTTTGATTGACCCTGCCAAATCGCGCAAAGTGCGAATATCATTCGCGGCCTCAATGTCGGCCAAGCCCACTTCTTTCAGGGCTTTTCGTGCGCCACGACAAGCAGCATTCTCGAGCAAAGATTCAAATTCACCACGCGGCAGACACACCATATCGTGCTGCCCCTGATCATTATCAGCGGTCATAAATATTCTCCATGTTTTAATGATTATTGGTCAGCACTATGGACGCGTTGGTTTTCAACGACAGCATTGATTTCAACAAGGTCGCCACGCGGACGCACGCTCGTTACGCGTGCAAGCGTGCTCCATTTTTCGCCCACGCCAAAAGCAATATGGGTGCGCTCTTGGCTCTCACCCGTATAGGGTTCAAAATCGAGCTTTTCTTGTAAAACAACTTGATTGGGGGCGTTGCCAGGCTTCACCGGCCACGGCCCTGAAACGCTGCCGTCATATTTGCGCAGGCTGATAAAATGATCGCCAAGTGCGTGATCCCAAGTCAATGGCTCCGATAGAGTCAAAATATTGCCATCAATTGTAATAATTTCACCGCCTTGGCCCCAGCTTGGCATATCATGAGTTATTGAAATTAAATCACATGTTATTGTAAAAAAATCAAAAACTTAGCTTTTAAAAAGTGTCAAACCTTGGTTAAAATATCAATAACTTAGCAGGATTTTGTCAAACCTTGCCTCTGTCCATTTTTGCCTTTGAGAAGATACAAAATACAATGAAAATTACCGCCGCTGATCACACCGTAGCAGATACATGCCTTTTTACGATTGGGTATGAAGGTATTTCGCTAGCGACTTATCTAAACCATCTCATAGAAAACAACGTAAGAACTTTGGTTGATGTACGGCGCAATCCTATTAGCCGTAAAAAAGGCTTTTCCAAAAAAGCTTTATCTGCGGCAGTTGAAGATGTGAGAATTGCGTATGTACATCTTCCTGAATTAGGCATTGCATCGCAAAAGCGGCAAGCCCTTAAAACACCAGAAGACTACGTGAACCTTTTAGAGGCATACGAACGCGATTTATTAGCGAATCATACAGCAACTATTGATGTCTTATGGGATAGGTTGCAACGAGATCAACGAATAGCACTTACTTGTTTTGAATGTGACGCCTCTTTTTGTCATCGTAGTCGTATTGCAAAAGTGCTGACAGATCGTCCTGACTGGGTCTATGGGATCAAGCATATATGACGCGGTGAGCACGCGCTAAGCAAGCGCAAAGATAAATGGCATGATTGTAGCGGTAGAACTCGTACCCCAATAAATAAAGACAGGTGACCTATGTCTAATGCAAAGCTACTTCGACAGTTGATAAAAACCGGCATTGAAGGGGATGTGGACGGCTTTAAAGCTGCATCAGAGGCGATTATTCGTGAAGAGCGTGAGAAGAAGCATCACTTGGTCGCTAATGATCTTGAGCGCCTGCTTTATGGTGGGCGGTCGCCGTCTAGTGGTAGTTTCTTGCGCCTGTTTCCAGTAAAAGATTTGCCTATTAATAAAGACAGCGGTTTATTGCTGTTGGAAGAGAGAGCTGCTACACGTGACGAAAACGATATTGTGTTGGGAGATGCGGCGCGTTTAGCGCTAGAAGAAATACTAATAGAGTATGAGCGCGCCGATATCTTACTTGCTCATGGTTTACAACCCGCTCAGCGCCTATTGTTTTGTGGCCCTTCAGGTTGTGGAAAGACGCTTGCGGCTGAAGTGATTGCAAGTGCACTTCAAATGCCGCTCTTGGTTGTGCGCTTGGATTGCGTTATCACTTCCCTATTAGGTGAAACATCGGCCAACCTGCGCAAGGTCTTTGATTATGTGTCATCTCGACCCGTCGTTGCGTTATTTGATGAGTTTGATGCCCTCAGTAAAGATCGCGGCGCAGGCGATGACCACGGTGAGCTGAAGCGCTCTGTTAATGCTGTGCTACAAATGATGGATAGTTATAGGGGGCAAAGTATTCTCATAGCTACGACTAACTATGAGACTCTGTTAGATAAAGCGGTATGGCGTCGTTTTGATGAAGTTATTCGGTTTGAGCCACCAGATCTTAAGCAGATCAAACAGTTACTTGCTTTAAAGTTGGCTGGTGTTCGCCGCAAGTTTGATACAGGTGATCCCAAAATAATCTCTCTGTTTGAGGGACTATCCTATGCTGATATTGAGCGCGTGTTGCGTCGCGCTGTCAAAGACATGATTTTATCAAAGGAGGAATTTCTTACTAGAGGTTATTTAGAGGGTGCACTAGCGAAAGAATACCAACAAGCACATTAAACCGTTTAAGGGGGGAATGTTAGCAGTTATTGTTGTTAAGATAACAATAAGCCTAAAATCAAAAGGTAGGGCATGGGGCAAATCGCCTCGCTTGACAAAAATCCTAAAACCGCTATGTTGAGAGCAAGTGCTTCAAAAACACTTCAATCGTTAGCGGTCAAATAACCGAAATTATTTACCGTTCCGAACAATTCGACTTATTGTCATGCTTCTATGCATGTGCTTTATGTCGGGTGTGGTTACGCCATACAATACCCGCAAGGGGAAAGTGTAACGACGGACTAACGACCGTGTTTTTGAGCACCCGACACCCTTACGGGTGTCTTATCAAAAACGTTAATTTCGTTAGGAGCAAAACCATGACTGGTTCAGTGAACAATGCCAAAAAGGCAAAAAAAACTTCCCAAATAAAACAAGAGCTTTCGAAAGGCTTAGACGCATCAGTACTCACTATGTCTAGCCGCGAAATCGCAAAGCTGTGTGGTAAACGGCATGATCATGTCATGCGGGATATTCGGCAAATGTTAACGGAGTTGTACGCCGAAGAAGGTATCATCAAATCTGAAGATACCTCTTTAGAAGCCTCAAAAGAAGCATGCGCAGGGGGTCTCCCCAAATTTGGGGGCACCTATTTGGATAAGCAAGGAAAGAAACAAAACTGCTACTACCTTCCCAAGCGCGAATGCTTGATCCTTGTTTCAGGTTACAGCACAGTGTTGCGGGCAAAGATTGTCGACCGCTGGTTAGAGCTGGAGCAAGCACATCAACCACAGCTACAATTGACGCAAGAAGATGATACCGTCTATCGCCTTCCAGAAGACCGCACAAAAATACCACTACGCATCAGAGACTGCATCGATAAACACGCCCAACAACTAGCCGCGCTATATCGGCTAGAAGCAGAGGCCTATTTGCTTAATCATGTTTACATGGGTGCCGTAGGCATATGGCGTGAGATATCCTTCTCAAAGGTCGAAGAACGTCTAAAGAAAGTCCTATGGCTAGATGTGGTCGATAAAGAGTTAGCCGAAATGCGCTCTGCCCATTATCTTCTTTTCAGAGCGCTAAGAGACATGATCACAAGAGACGTTAAGAAGCTGGAAGAGCTACACCTTTCAGCACCTAACGAGCGCTTACTGGTCGCTTAAGCGTAAACAACTTCCCCCGTCTTTAGGCGGGGGATTTTGATGACTTGTATCAGTTCAGCCTATCCCAAGCTTTTTAAAGAACGCTTTGTTTCGCATTTTTGCGTCTTTAAGAAGCTTTGTCCAGCTCAAGACCTCTATATAGAGATTGCCACTATCGTGCCATTGAAACCAACCTAATCCATCAGGCATCGGCTTAAAGTCTTTTATTTTGAGAAGCCACCTATTTACTTTAGGTGTTAAGTCGCAAATCACGTATCCGTAAAAAGGTGTTGTTTCATTAACGCGAATATTTAATCCAGTGGGTGTACGGAACTCGCCATCTCTAATATGGTTTACATATTGAATAATTTGTGTAATGGGGTCTTCGCTCGAGGATTCATTAGCGAAATCGTCTCGCTGTGGTCTTTTAAATTCAAATATCGTTATAGGATTGCTAGTTTCATTCTCACCCCGAAATGCTACACGTTGATCATAAGCTATAATATCAGGCCGACCACTATTCTTAGAACCGTCTAGGGATTTGTCAGATGAAATATAAGAAGTAAAGTTTAACCTTTCATCTAGTATCCAAAGATTGTGGTCATCATAATTGAGACTTTCTGTATCTTTTTTACGTGGCATGATGATATCATGTAGTTCGCCTTCAGATTTATATTTACAATTGGCGTCTATTTCCAGTGATTTTTCAAAAATATCAAATCAATTTCCTCATACAGACGTAGTGCGCAAGATCATTTTTACTTGTTGCAGAAATCCTTTTCACTACTTGACTGACGTTTTTAGCTAATTTATCGGAATTTTGCGTTTTTAATAAGGCAGTCACCTGCTGAAGTGTTTCCGTTTCTTTTTCGTGCTTTTTCCGTTGAAGATAAAGCTCAATATCTGTATTTGATGGCTTCATACCTAGATCACTAAAATCAACCTCCTTCGCGAGGGTTTTATGCCATGGCGCCCCATTACTAATATAATTATTAATTAGCTCCTGTTTATCCGCCCTCCTCTTTGCAAGAGCATTTTCTAAAACAGATTGAGCAATTTCAGCGGCTGTTTCTTCAATTTGACTTTGAGAAATACTGCTAAAAAGATCTGTATCTGGCGGAAAATTGAATTCACTGCGTTCAAGCGACACATGTTGGTTTAGATACTCACCAAAAACGTAGACCTTGAGGCAAAACTTTTGTTCCTTTGAGGATATACCATCTATATCATTATCGCAGAACAGTTCTTCAAATTCTGGTGCATATTTAGAAAGTGAAGTGGATACTACATTTCGGCGATGTGCTATAAGGCAAATTTCATTCTTAGGCGCTCCTAAATCTTTTCTTTGCCCATAAAATTTAAAAATCCGCACCTGAAATTTTTCTGCTTCTTGGTGCGCTTGGAGCGTGAATATATTTCGTTCAATAGGTAGTTCAACAATTTTACTATCATCGCTTATTACATAATCGTTGAGGCAAATACTATTGTTAGGGTCGTTCTCCTCACATAGTGTGATATCTGGGCAAATTATATCTTTATCTAGAAAATATAATAACAACCGAGCTACGATAACATGAGCAATATTATCAATATTTTTATGCGGAAAACTATCTGATTTTAACCCATATATTTTAACGACTGTGCCAGTATGCTTATTCTTGGAAACAGATGTCTTCTCATTGATTATAATATCTTGTTCTTTCCCCATCTCTTAAACAAGCGATCGTAGAGTATACTATTGGTAACAAAGGTGCTTTCTACCTCTAAATGATCATAATATTTGAGACAAGAAAATCGCCCGAAACCCTTGCCGCCTAAATGAGCCTTCTGGTCACTATAGACTGTATCAAATGATTTACGATTATCTTCCGTAAAGCCAATCCCGTTATCTCTCACGATAAAGCCATCAATAACACCCAATCTATCAATAAAATCGCCTTGGCTACGTATGACTTGAATGTTAATAGAGCCTTTCCCATCACCTTTTTGTTCGGTGGCGTGAATGGCGTTTACAACTAGCTCTAGCAATGGCGTATAAATATTAGTGCCAGATCGGATGTTTTCAATTAGCCGTTTAATGTTAACATTGCTCATATCTGCTCCAGCACATTACCCGATACACCGCTTAACCTCAATTATAAAATATCCAAAAACCTTCGGTAGTTGTCTCCTCAATCAATCCCCCTTCAGCATATATGTTTTTTTTAAGATAAAGACTAATATTATCAATGGAGCACTTGAATAACTCTGCCATAAGCTTGTGACTAAGCCTAATTAAATAGTTCTCACAACCAGTTTGAATGCTTTCTTCGCCTGCTTATTGGATAAAAATCAAAAATTCAGCTCTAATATTGCGGGTGATTAGTTTTTTTTTAGGAGAGACACGACACCTATCGAAATGAGTCTTCTAGTGCTTCATGTTACTAATTTTCTCTTGCCTGTCAAACGATAGCGATAAGAAGTTGGTGCAGATCATCACGGCGTTTGCACTGTTTTTATAAGAGAAGGTTCGCACCGATATTTCGCATGCAGTACCATTTGTTTTGTAGACGCGTCCATACAGAGATTATGAGTGAGTTTTTAAAGAAATGGAGCCACAGTACAGGAAAAATAAAAGCCATGACTTACAGCTTTGCTCTTGGCATGACCTATAAAAAATAAAGCCCTAGCGGAAACTAGGACTTTATTAAACTCAATAACTCAGAAAAGTCATCATTCATGAATTGGATCAATAGTAGCGTAGATATATTTTCATGTCAAGAAAATTTAACTAGCTAAAATATAGACTTATCTAGTTTTGTCCACGTGAAAATAATAGCGCAAGACGCTAAGCAACAGCTCTATGCTGGAAACACCAACAGCACCACAAATAAACCCCGCTAAACCCATAATATTATTAGGGCTGAGGCCATCATCAACGCCCACCATATCAAATCTTAGCAAGAGATGATAAAGCATATAAGAAACGGTGGGTGAAGCATAAATCGCCAATACACCGCCGCCCACCCATTCACAAACCCGTTGCCAACACGATTTATCATGATTGGCCAATTGACGTACAAAAGCACCAAATATACCAGCAAGCGCTGTTGATAGCATCATGCCAAACCATGAAAGCCAATCGGGGGGTATCTGTTTTTCGGGCATAGGGGATCCTTCTTACTGTGTAGATATTTTACGCCTTGCCACTGTAATTTTCGTACACATAAATGTTGACACAAGTTTTTATTTTTCGTGTACAAAAAATTATGAAAATAATTTGGGATGAACCAAAGCGCCTTTCAAACCTTGATAAGCATGGCTTAGACTTTAGCGATGTCATTTATTTTGATTGGAAAAACGCTTTTATCAGTGACACCTATTCAAACCGTTTAAAAGCGATTGGCCGTTTTGCTAATGGTACAATGGTTGTTGTATTTGCACTGCTTGGAACAGAAGCTATATCTGTGATCAGCTTTCGCCCCGCTAACGAAAAAGAAAGGAAGGTTTTCAATGACCACTATAAAAAGCTTTAAGGAGGGTCGAGGCTATACAAAGGAAGATTGGGAAGATGTTACTTCTCCACCTTTAACTGATGAGGAGTTAGCGCATTTAAAACCAGCCCAAGAGGTTTTGCCTGCTTCTTTTTTTCAACGTGTGGAAGAGGAAAGACGCAAGCGTGGGCGGCCGCGGGTAAGTGTACCAAAGGAGGCTGTAACCTTGCGACTCGCTCGCCCCTGACGTCATCGCTCACTTTAAGACATGTGGGGCTGATTGGCGCGCAAAAATGAGTGAAGTCCTTACAAAAGCTAGTGAAGAGTAACCTATTTCCAACAATGTTGTTTTTTGCCGAATAGATCAGTGGTAAGTACCCAACGCGCAAGCTTTGGTTCATCGGCAACAAGGCGTGCGGGCTTATTGACTCGGGGTGGTCTCGTCCAGCCCATGCACAAGGGCGGTGCATTCATCTGACAGCCCGCCAAGAGCACGGCAGAGGTCAAAATCAGAAAGGTTAATAACTTCATCGGTGATTTTGCTCCTCTCACGAAAGGCCGAAACAGCACTCTTTAAGCTATCTACCCGTGCTATGCTTTTGCCATAAAAAAAGCCGCTCATAAAAGCGGCAAGGACTAGGGCACCATAAACCCCAAGGCGGTAGGGAAACGGCATATGCGCTCCTTAATAAGGTTCGAATCAGTCTGCCAAGTGGATTACTACGTATCCTATTGTCATTTGGATATGCCTCGCCCAAAGATATAACCAAGCGCAGTTAGTGAAATTGTGACGGATGTCTTGCTTAGATCACTTAATAACTTGACATTTTCAGATACAAAAAAAGATGCAAAACAAAGAAGTGCAAATATAAAAATACCGCCAACAACTGCTATCAATGCGATAAAAAGGGGCATATTGTCCCAAGAGCCAAAGAATTCACCAAGCTTTCCGATTTTTATTTTTTCTTTTTCTATGCATTGCTGGTGATCAAGTTTTGACAGTCGCATCTTATGCTCTATAGAACTCTTCAAATCCTCTTCTAGTACTGATGAATTATCCGTATCTAGTATAGATACCTCTTTTTTTTTAAGCCCCCCTTATCCAATGCCATATTCAAACTCTAGTCGGTTCTTAAGCATAGGAATGGAGGTTAAGAATATCTTTGAAAGCGTTGGCAGTGGCTGTTGATAAAATTCATCCAGCATAAAGCGCGGCACAAGCAAATGAGCGGCAAAACAATTGCTTCTTTTTCTTGCACAGCGTTTTCATTATTCAGGTCTTGGCGCATAAGGACTTTGTACGCGTTTGACGCCGCCCATTCCTTATGGAGTAAGGCATGGCCAAGCTCATGGGCAATGGTAAACATTTGCCGTAAGGGATATTCATCCTTATTGATATAAATCGCGTGTTCCTCGGCGTCATAAAACCCAGAAACATTGTTAATCGCTTCCTCTGATGTAAAGCTTACAAATTTGAGTTTGATGTTTTCATTTCGTGCAAGCTCCATAACGTTAACGGGGGGAGAACTGATACCGTATGTCTTTAATAGCCCAAGAGCCGTATTCTTGGCTTTAACATAATTGGGTTGCATGGCTCTATCCTGCACTATCTTATCCCCTATAAGTATATAGTACTTTAAACATTCAAAGAGCGTTTATAGGACATTATTCACATCTTATATCACATCTTTGTATTTGTTTCTATAGTAAAAATATTTTAACTAGAACGCTTGATACGTATAAACCCGTCAGTTAATCAGCTACAACCGTCTCTCTTTTTCATGGTGTAGGAAGACAAAAACACCCACGCTTGCGGCTAAAATCATGATGAGAGCAAATGCCCATTGCACAGGACCAGAACCACTCACAAAGCCACTTAGCCCTGATAAAGAACCAATAAGCGGCGCAATCGTTCCAGCCTTTAACAAGGCGCTCTTCTCGCTTACTTGTGGTGTTTGATAATGTGATACCACAAAGTCACCGCGCGCCCAAAGGCCAGCCTCAGCGGCGCGGCGATTGACCAAGCCAACAATACGCTTACCCCCTGCCTGCACCCATTTGGCAAGTTCACTTGGTACACAAGTGTAATCACCTTGATTAAGCTTCTTGAGAAGGGTTGAGCGTTCAAATGCATCTACCCCCACATTAAAGCAAAAGGAAACAAGTGCTCCAAATTGATTGTCGTTTAATTCAACGCTAACAAGGCCATCAACGGCTTGCTCATATTGGTGCAGATCTTGCAACAAAAGTGCTTCGGCCTCTTGTTCACGCAATACCATGCCTTGTTTGGGATAGGGAGCACCTGCGGCGGCCGTGTGGCCATAGCCAATCGTCCACACACCCGCACTATCGCAATAGGCTTCACGCCTTAAACCTTCCCATTGCTTGATCAGTGCAAGCCCTTCTTTGCTAATCCTTCGGGTCATGATTACTCCAAAAAAAAAAAACCCGCCTAAGCGGGGGATTGTGGTTTCATAGAATAGGTGTGGTAAACTAACTTATATGGATCACATCATCATTAGCGGTATTTTGTGGAGGTGCATTGTCATCAATGAGATCATCCTTTGAGGGTGTGGTTGCTTGGATATGATCGACAATGCGCTCTTGGTTTTCATCAAAGATCTCACATTCAACGCTTGTGACATAGCCACTTTCAGCGGTAAGCTTGTGACTTACGCTCAACGCACGCCAAGTGGAGGGCATATAGGGTCGAAACGGTGGCGACAAGACAATCTTGGTGGTCTGCCATGATAGAAGGTGCTCCGCCCATCTCAAAGCTAAATTTGGCTTTGCCGCGTGTCGCCTCATTCTTTTGTGTGCTGGCAAGGCTTACCGCCGCCGCCTCATTATGGGCTCTGTGACGCGCTTGTTGATAAGGCGCGTTGCCTACTTGCACGCTTTTTACAGAACCAGAGCGAATATCATTATATTGTACCGTAACACCACCCTTATCCGCAGGCCTGTCGTCTTTCTTATCCATATCCCCGCTATGGATGATATCCTCTTTGCCACTTGGCTTTGTGTCCTTCTCCTCTGGCAATTCCCAAGCTGTGCTGGCTAAACCATTGGCTTGACCCGCCTCAACCCGCGCTTCATAGCTAAACTTCCAGTCAGAACACATGCTTTCTTTAAGCGTAAACACGCCTAAATCAGTGCCACTTAGGCTTTTAGCCGTACCACGCTTAGCCAAAACCAACTTGCCATCTACGGGCTTAGCCACTGCGTCATACATAGAAGCCAGCCACCGTGCCGCAAAGGCCATGTCACTTTCATTATGCTGATCTATATGCCGAATAACAATTTTAGCTAAATCCCTGTCCAACTTCGCTTCAAACCCATTGCGTGTTGCAATCTCTTGAGCAATCGTGCCTAAGGTAGTTTGATGATAGGATTGGCTTTTGGCGCTACGATAAGTTTTATGCATATCAGCGCTATGGCCAGTAATCGTTAAACTGCGCGGATTGGGTTTTAGTGCTATCGTATCAATCGTAAAGCTACCAAGGTCGCGCACCTCTCCCTCTGTATAGCCTAAGCGCACGCCAATAACCGTACCAATCAACGGGATAGTCAAACCATCATGACCCGCGCTCTTTGCATCATCAAGGGTAAGGGTTAAACTATTGCTTTTATTGGCCGCTTCATCCTTTACTTCAACTTCTAACAAATAGGGCGCTATTTTGTTTGTGATGTCTCTCTCATGGCTGATGATCTGACAAATAGGCTGCATGGGCTTAATCCCAAATGTTCACATAGGAGCCTGCGTTGGGGGTCGGTAGATCAGGCAAAACAAGCTTAAGACCCGCAGGCAAATGCGCTCCATAATCGGTCAAACGGTAATTAGCTTCATAAACAAGGCGTAGCGCCAAATCTTGGTAAGCCTTTGGGTAATAATTATAACAAATGGCATCCACCATATCGCCTTCACGCGTAAGATAAATCTCATCCATACTATTGACCGCTATATTCTTTAAGGTTGATGGTAAATTCTTGACGCTTTGGTTGGCCATCACGGGTAAAAATGGTGTTCTCTTCCTCTACGCTTTCAATAATAAATTCGCCAAACACCTTACCATCACCAGAGATAAGCAAAAGCGGTTTTCCCTCGCTCGCCATAGCGCGCATCGCGTCCAACTGGCCATAACCACCACGCCACTGCGGGTAGATCACCCCTTCAAGGCTGATGCTTGTTGCATTAAGCGTTGGGTTTTGCAAAACGGGCTTACGGCCTAAGCGCGCTTGCTCAAACCCAGCCATAACTATCGCTTCGTGCCCATCTTTGATAAGGCAATTGCCGCAGGGAAAAGCGAAAGTCGCCTAACGCCATCATCATGCTAAATCACCCAATTGTGCCATGAGCTCACGGCGCTGTTGCATGGCCATGTCTTGCAAGGTACGCTTGATCTGCGCGGCAACGTCTTTAACATCGCCATTGCTTTGCACCGTAAGATTGCTAATCGTTATGCTTGGATTATAGGCAACAGTATTGGGAGCGCTATAGCCACTAAGACGCGGGATAGTAGCAGTGGGCGTTTGTGGTTGGCTTGATGCTATCTTGGCTTGTGCCTGCGCGTCTGCTTCCAATTGGCTATTGCCATCGCTAACAATGTTTCGTTGTACCTCTTCAACGCTTTTAGTCGTTACCGTAGCGCCAACATTAAGGCCTAATTTGTTTTTTACCCAGTTAGGCATCCAGCTGATAAGACCCATAATCTTATCTTGGAGCCATTTTGTTAAGTTATTCCAACCCAATTTTAAGCCATTCCATAAAAAGCTACAGATGCCTTTGCCAAAATTTAACATGCGGCTACCAATATTACTGATAACATCAGTAATAAAGTCAAAGCAGGTTGCAAAAAAGTCAGTAATCCAATTCCAGCCGGTTTTGATGCCCTCCCATAAAAAGCCGATGATCCTCTTACCAAGCCCTAAGAAGTCAATGCTAGATATATAATTGACAACATTGCTAAAGACATCAACAACCTTCTCCCATGAGCTAGCTAGAAAGTCTGTAATGCTACGCCAGTTCTTAATAGCCAGTACCAGCGCGCTAATCCCCACAATAAGCCAACCAATAGGTGTTGCCAGCATCGCCGCGCCTAGACTTATAAAAGCAGGTACAAGCGCCGCAAGTGCCCCAATGAGCGGTCCTGCTATATAGAGGCCAACACCCACAAGCGCCAGCTTTAGGTGATTGCTCAAAAAGCTTGCCACAGGCTTTATGCAATTATAGACCCATTTAAAACTCTCTGCCCAGTCATCTATGCTCTTGCGTAAGTCTGATGTTGGGTCTTTTAAGTCCTTCAAGGTTCCTTTAAACCACTCTAAACCCTCTTTGATCTTGTCATTGATTAAATTCTTATTGGCATCAATCAATTGATTAAGCCAATCAAGAGTCTCTTTCAAAATGGGCATAAACCCTACAGAGATCCGCTTGGTAAAGGTGCTAAAGCGATCCGAAAGGCCTTTCATACTATTATTTAAATCAAGTGCCCCCGCCACCGCATCATCACCAATAATGCTTCCCGAAGCGCGCGCCTCTTGGCGCATGGCTTTGATCTCTTCACGTGTTTTGCCCATAAAGGCCAAAAACTGCGGCCCCTTATCAAGGCCAAAGACTTGCTCGCTTAAGCCTTGTTGGCCTTCTTTCTTCATCTGCCCCATGCGCTCAATGAGATCGCCAAACAGTGCGGCGGGGTCTTTCATTTTTTCTTTAAGGCTTTGTGCACTATAGCCAAGGGCGGCAAAGGCTTCTGCACCTTTCCCTTTGCCCGTGGCGATAAATTCATTGGCGCGCCGCGTCATCTGTGCAAGACCATCGCCCATACTATCAGCCGTTATGTTAAAACTATCGCCTGCATATTGGAGCTCTTGCAAGCTTTCCGCTGAGGTGCCAATGGCTTGTGCCCAATTATTAAGGCTAAGGGCATTGGTTGTTAGCTTCTTCTCAAGCCCATAAACACCGGCTACCAAACCACCACTGCCAAGCCCTACAAGAGCTGTCAACTTCGCAATCCGTCCTAAGCTTTTGTTTGCACCAGCCCCCACATTGTCAAAAGCCTTGCCTAAACCTTTGACCGATTTTGACAAGGTAGAAAGACCTGTAACCCGCCCCATCTTATTGAGCTTAGTTTGCATACGTTTAATGGGACCGGATATTTTATCTTCAAGCGATAGCTTGATCACGGCATTAGCTAATTTGTCCATGATGATCCTTTGAAGGTGGGGAAGGTGGTTCAGGTGGTTCAGGTGGTGTTAATCTTTTGCGCGCCCACTCGTGCCAAGAGACGAGCTCTTGTGGGGTGAGTTCTAGAAGCTCAGAAAGCGGCCAATGAAACACAAGGGCTAGGTCGGTGATGTAGGTGGCGGCTGTGTCCCAATCTCTAATTGGGATGGCCGCAAAAAATGGCCAATCATCTCCGCAAGGGCGTTCATGTCATACATGTCTAGTGCCGCTACGGCTTCTGGGGGCCAACCAGATAGCCTTACAATAAGCTTCTCAACTTGTTCCTGCTTTATACGCTCTAAGTCTACATGGCGTAAGTCTCCAACTGCGACACGCCGTAGTGTGATGTCCTCGTGAACCTTGCCTTCAAACTCAAGCGGCATGGCAAGCTCATATGTTTCTTCTAATGCAAATTTCCCTGCTAGACGTTTAACATTAACGCTCATGTTTTTTCTCCTAAAGTCCAATATTCGTGCGGTGTGCGGCAAGTTGATCAACGCCGCCAATGCGTTGGATCATGTTAACAATGTCAATCTCGGCATATTCCACATTGTCTTGTTCATAGCGGAAATATGAAAGCGTATAATCAATGGTTTGCGTGGTCTTTTGTCCTCCTTGCCATTGGCCAAAGTTCAAGCCTTTTTGAAGGCCACGTACAGAAATCACCACGGGCTCTTCTTTGCTACCTTGCGCCTGTACAGAGCCGCGCAAAATTAACGGCGTGTTAGGTGTGCTAAATAGCGTTAATAATTTAGGATCATAATCAGAAATCACCATTTGCATGGTCATGACATCAAGGCCTAACTCAATCTCAACAGGTCCATTCATACCAGCGGCGCGATGGCTTTCTACTTGTACCGTAAGATTAGGCAAAGTGACGCTATCAACGCGCCCAAGGTAAGAGCGACCGTCAAGATAAAGATTAAAATGTTTGAGAAGACGAGGTAACGCCATTAGAAAACTCCCTCAAAATAATCATTGGTTAGCCTTGAGCGAAAGACGATATGCTCAGCGGGTGTTGGGTGGTGGGGTGAAGTCTATGTCAAACCACACAACACCATCGGCTAAAGAGGCGGGCCTATTAAGTTCAGGATTGGCAATGCATTTGCCACCAAGAATGGCACCTTGGGCTTTGAGATCACGCAAATAAGCGTTCACACTTTCGCAAACATCGTCAAAATAGGTTTTGGTAATGGTACGGTCAATCGCCCAGAGATGACTACGCAAGATGCTGTCTTCAATCATATCAGCGGTACGTACCACCGGCAAAAAGGCCCATTTGGTTTCGCTTGCCAAGGTACGATTGCCCCAAAGCCGATAGCCATTTTCGCGAATAATGGTGGTGATCTTGCTTGCATTTAACAGATTAGCTCTGCTTGCTTTGTCGCCAAGCGCAAAGTCAACGGGGCGCGCAAGCCCCAATACCCCATTCAAGACTTGGTTGGACGGTGACCACCAAAAACCTTTCTCATAGTCAATTTTGGCAATCAACCCAGCAACTGCGGCGCTTGCTGGCAGGGTAAGTATATGATCACCTGCGCTAACCTTAACAAAGGGGTCAACCATATAAAGGCGCTTGGAAGATAAATCAGCAGCATATTGCTGTGCGTCTTCATCGGTTGTATTGGGTCCATCAATTACTGCAATGGCGCGAAGCTTTTGCGCAATGATGCTAAGCTTAGCAACAACGGGGTTTATGATAGGCTTCTTGCTTTTTTCCTCTTGGGGTCGTTGATGGGTAAAGCCTGCCGCACATAGAATACGTGGTTCCAACCCCAGTTTAGACTTAGCGGCTAAGAAGGCGTCAAGGCCTTCATAAGCGCCGGCCTCATTTACACCGCCAAGGACTTTTGCAAAACTTTCCCTATCTTCCTCAACCCGCACCACCACAATCACCGCACCAATTTGGTTAAAGATTTGTGCAACAGCATCAGGGAGTGTGCCACGGGCTTTACCTACTGCGCCTAATTTTGCCGCTTTAAGCCGTGATCCCGCGATCAATACGGGTTCATTAAGCGGGAACACTTCTCATCAGCATCAGGTGCTGTGCCAATCAAGCCAATAACTGCGCTATTGACTGTGCGTATGGGGCGGGGGCCGTCGTCAATCTCAATGACTTCAGCACCATGTAAAAAATCTGTCATAGGGTAACCTTTCGTTGCGAAAAGAAATTAGTAAGCTTTGATAAAGCTGTATTTGAAGTGCTCTTTTATGGAAGCCATAAGCTGAGTTTGTATAACAATATTTGGCATATATTGACATTTAACGCCAAAGTCCTATCATAGCAGGATGAATAGGAGCATACACATGGCTAGTAGTTTGAATATTTCTTTAACCGATGAGTTACGCGCCTTTGTAGATAGCCACGCAGGTGACGGCACGCTTTATGCAACGCCAAGCGAATTTGTTCGTGCTGTTTTGCGTGAAAAAAAGATGGTGTTAGAGGCTGCGAAAATCCGCGATGGCCTTATGCGTGGTTATCAAGATGCATCAAATGGGCGTACGATCCCCTATACAGGTTCGTTCGGCTAAAGCGGGGCACAATCTATACAAAAAAATGAAAAGCACTGGTGAAGCTTAATGCAGCTTGAAATTACTTTCAACGCCTATGCTGACCTTGATGAGATTGCGCTTTACACCACCCAATATTGGGGGCAAAAGCAGGCCGAAAAATACCTAAGTCTTATCTACCTAGCTATTGATAGGATTATGGAAAATCCAAGGGCGCTTTTACGGAGCGATAGCCAAATATCAAAAAATCTGTTCTTTTATCGCGTTGAGCAACATTTTATTTTTTGTGATTTAAGCCCTAAGCGCCTTACGGTTTTAACCATTCAGAATGCAGCACGCGATTTACCAGCCCGTCTTCTTGATTTGGAAAAGAGCTTGAAAGAGGAAGCGATTATGCTGCATTACCGCTTACAAAATCGTGATGAATAAAAGGCTTACTTTTTAGGTTTCAGCTTTTTTAATAGGCGTAGATAATCGGATATCTGGTGGAACATCTAATACCACTTTTTTCTGTTTCCTCTGGCGGGATGAACTGTCCATTCTCATAGCGCCAACCAATACCCGCTTCATTAGAGGGAATGGCAATCGCTCCGTCATCAAATGGATAGGTGTAGTTCTCGGGCGCAACGATTGTGTTAACCACCACGCCGTCTTTTACAACTGCGTAATACATGCTGTTTCCTTTGATTGTGTTAATTTAGTACCAAATTTTGATTAAAACCATACCATTACCGCCGCGGCCTCCACCGCCGCCTCCACCGCCGCCTCTTATCTCGCCATCAGATCCATATTTTCCGCCGCGGCCGCCAAATTGAGATGCACCACCCCCACCACCTTGTGTAGCGCCACCACCTCCGCCCCCATAAAGACTATTCCCCCCATCACCGCCTTGTTGATAACCATAGCCTCCACCACCTCCGCCCCCATAAATAGAAGAAAGGCCATTCCTTCCATATCCCGCTCCATTGAGATCTGCTTCTCCCCCATCGCCACTGAAATGGCCTCTGTGGATATTCTACTTAGAATAGGGCCGCCACTACCGCCTCCGCTTGGACAATCGCCACTAGTACCACCGCTTGCGAATAGATGTCTGTCAAAGAATGTACTGCCACCATTAAAACTGCCGTTACTGCCCTTCCCAACAATCACGTTCAATGGCGTAGGCAAATCTTTTCTCAAATATTTAGCTACGCCACACCCTCCACCCCCGCCGCCACTACCGTCTTTGCCGCCGCTACCGCCTCCGCCCCAAGCCCATACTTCTATGAAACTATCATCAGTGACTTCAGCTGGCCATAAAACAGTTTTGCTTTCGAAAATTTCTATCTCTTCATCTGGTGGCAATAGGCCTTTCAACTGCATTTTTAGCATAGCTAATTGTTGTCTTAGTTCTAGATTGCTCGCACCATCCCCGCCGCCTTTAGCATCAATCTTTTGAGTGAGTTCACTCTTGGTAGCGTCAATCCTCTCAGCTAAGGCTTGCTCAACATCTTCAATTTTTTTGTGTTAGTGAATAGGCTGTTATGTCCTTTGGCACAGGCATCAACGTATCCCTTATTTTGTATTCCAAAAGCGTATAGAGACACTGGCAGATTCTCCATGCTCGCCCCGATAGCTTTGACCACCACCGCTTTCATAACAGCGGGCTTTCCCGCCAGCACCACCCCAGCTACCGCCACTGCCACCGCTACCGCCATACGCATAATTTGACCAGTCATAAAATAAGGTCTGACCATTTGATCCGCGCGACCCGTCCACTGCTCTAACGGGGCTTGAACCCTGCTTAGCGAGGCCATAATTATCCCCACTACCACCGCTACCGCCTAGGCCTATATAGGTGGTGCCAGAAGAACAACGCGCGTCAGTACCATCATTACCGCTCCCAGCGTGTAATATAGTATCTATTGTGACACTAAGGCCTATATGAACATAGTGGTTATCTTTTAAATCGGCTTTAAATCCATACCAAACAGATCGACCGCCCCCACCGCCGCCGCCTCCACCACCAGCACGATACTCATTACTACTTAGCCAATTATGCTCATAATAATAATCACCGTCCCCACCATTCCCACCCGCACCATAGGCTATGATTTCAATAGCCGTGTCATCATCTACCCATTCTGGAAACTTAATATAACCGCTTGTCTCCAAATAAAGCGACGCATCAGCTGTCTTTGGCCAATTTAGGGGGTTATTCCAAATTTTTTTTTTAAATCAGCAAATTGCGCATCAAAGGCTTTTTTTTGATTGGCTAGCCGATTTTGCATATCCTGTTCTTGTTGCTTTAGCTTTTGATTAAGCTCTTGCTCTATCTGTTGCTTAGTAGTGGTAATGTCACGCTCTATCTGTTGCTTGGTACTAGCAAGTGTTTGGTCGGTCTCTTTCTTAGTATAGATGTCACTGGCATCGTTCTTTAAATAGCCCCAAAACAAAATCTGCGTGCCGGCTTTAAGCGGCGCTGTTAGTTTGAGGCTAAAGGTGCTCGTTGCTTTGTTAAAACTTAATCCTAATCTTCATAATAACTATTGCCGCTTATAAAGACCATGCCATCATCAAACCCACCATCAACCTTAAATGGACCCGTTTCACCCTCTACTTTTGTGACATAAAGCTGTTGACGCAAACCACCAATCGACACCGTAGAAGTGGGAACCCAGCCATCTTTAGACATTTGCTTCATCTGATTGGGATGTTGGCTTATATCAAACGCCAAAGTGCCGATAGGAGCCTTGACAGGTAAGCTTGTAAGCGCCCCTAGATAGCGTTGTTTAAAATCAGCAAGCAATTGTTGCGTGTCATTTTTTGCTACTTGCGCACCATTGCGTGCTTGTATCGCATTGTTTAAATCGACATGCACGTGCTGCTTATCGTCTTCGACCTTTTGTTTATCAAGGGCTACGTCATCGCGTAACCTTTTCGTCTGATCAAATAGGGTCTGACTAGCCATGGTTGCGGCGGCTAAGGCTGATACTTGCCAATCATCTAAGGGGCCAAGCGTTGCATCGCTGTTTGCCCCATAAACCGCCATGACAAATAGTCGTAAAACCGCTCTCTCACGATCATAGTGAATCATCCGGCAAATGGCGTAAGCCGTACTATCATGCTTGCTGGTTAAAGCCACGAAGGGCGAGGGCACAAAGCTTTCGGCTTGCTCACCCTTAACTAAGGCAATATCGCGGATATCCCCTTGGCGAACGCTTAAAGCACCATCCACATCAGCAAGCAAAAACCCAAGTTCTGTGAGTTTGCGCAAACGCTCTGTTATCGGCCCTAAAATCTCATTAAGCCGTTTAAGCCCCATAGCCAACACTTCATTATTGGCTTCATCAAAGCTAAAGCTTTGGCCTTCAACCTTTAATAGACGCGTGTCAAGATCGCGCACCAAACGGTTCCAGCGCACATCATCTAAAATATCACTACCGCGTACACAATAGGCTGGATAGCGGCTTTCTGGGTGTTTCTTTTCTACCTGCTGCACAGCTAAAACCTTTGTTTATCTTCGCGCTTAAACCTCTGGCCCAACTCTAATGACTTCCTCAATCAGAGCGGGGTCAACATCTTCAAGCAGGCTTCCTAGAAAATAATTAGTACTAATGGCGGTATAGGTTGTATTATGAAGAGTCACTGGTCTATTGAATGTGACCTTATAATAGATATCGGCTTCATATTTGCTCTCTTGTGTCGTCTTTGCCATGAGTCTTCTCCTTTACGCTGTGCGACCAATATCAACGCGCTCTGCTACGTGATAGGTGTTAAGTGGGCTTTTAGTGGTGCCGGTAATCTTGATTTTATAGGCTTTGAGGGAGGTAAACTTAAATTGCCAGCGCCGCTCTATCGCGTTGGGATCTTCAGTTTTATAATCCTTGACGCTACTTGGCGCGGTAAGGCTTTTAAAATCATCACCAGCCATAAGTCGCACAACGCATGTGTGGTTAGTCTGCTCGTAGTCTTCAAGCCTTAAGCGCACCTCTACAAGGGTGACGCCTGTAGGCATTGTGCGTGCCTTTGAGATATGGGTATAATCTGTGCGTGCGCGCGCTGTTGTGATGCTTGACGCAGAGCCAAAGGTAAAGCTTGGCATAAGGTCAGTTGTTCCAATGAACACCAAGCGCGCTTCATAAAGCGGGTTAAGACCGAGCAAGAGGTTTGGTGCATCGCTAGCAATGGGTCTCCATTGGCCTTCAACACGGATTTGCCACACCAATTGACAGCCTTCGGGCACAAAGCTTTCGGCCAAAATATCAACATCACCAATGCCGCCTTCCAACACCCATGGCTCCACTTGCACTTCTGCGCGTGTTGCGTTGAAATGGGCATAATAAAGGCGCATAGCAAGATCAATTTTAGCGTCGCCCATAAACCAGCCGCCGCCATCGCCCGAATAAAAATATTGGCCTTGGCCATATTTATTGCCATTGATCGTGCAGGCCATATGCGCACCATCTGTTACCAAAACCAAAGCATAGCGGCCTTTGGTCACAAAGACGGGGCCTATAGGGACTTTGGTCTCATGGGGATAGACTTTAAGATCCTCTACTGCGATCTTGACCCGCGCCAACACCTTGTTCAAATCAGGTGCGCCGTGATCGGTTTCTGTGATCAATACATGGATGTCACCCGTTTTAGCGATTTGTGAGAAGAACAAATCAATATGGGTCAACCAACCATCCTGTGCATTGAGCCATGTTTGCGCGGCAATCGTGCCGTTTAGGGTGAACGTTTCCACCTGCGCATCCCAATAGGCTTCATCATAACTATCATACCAAAATTGGGTCACCCGCACATAGCCCGTATGGGCGGCGGCGTTGCGACGATCTTCTGGTGTTACTTCCCATGTCTCACCATCCCTGCGAAAGATCCCCGTAACGGGGTCATAGCGCCCCGAATTCCACCAAGAAGAATTGGTGCACACCGACCTTGTAACCCCATAGCGTATGCGTGTGCGGGTGCGGGTCTTTTGCACCATGTTCACACCGCTTCGCACCGTATATTGCGAAAGGATAATCTCACATCCTTACCCGCAAGATCAAGCCTTAGTTTAGGACTATAGGCGGGAAGCGCAAAATTGCCATTAAGCATAACACGCGGCTCTAATGGATTAAGCAAGTTGATATTAGCTTTGCGCTCAGCCGCGTTGCCAAAGCGTATACCTTCTTCAACCTTACAAAGATACTCAGGGTGTTGGCTATCACTATCGGATTGCTTAAGGCTTAAATAGTGATCAGCACCCCAAAAGGACATATCTTCAGGCATGCCAACCCGCGCCTTGAGGCGACCAATATCAGCGGCGGCATTAAAAAACTCATCTTGGCGCACCACGCCTTTAAGGCTTGATGCTAAGGCGGTCATATCGGTATCCAGCGTATCAATGCGCTTACCTGTGTTGTGCATCCAGCCTTTCACATTTGTGATATCGGTTTGTACCTTCTCAAGCGAGATAATCCTATTCTCTTGCACCGCTTCAATTGAGGCTATGCCCGCAGGTGTGAGCGTGACATAGGACATAGGCTACAGGTACCACAGCGCTATCAAGGATGGGCGGTTGTGGATTGGCGTTCTCAATGCCTTCTACCGCATTAACCTCTGCAAAGCGCTGATTGACGGTCGCTACGGGGCGTGGTTCGATCTTATTTGACCATTCATCTGACTCTTTATCCGACTTCTCCTTTACGAGAAAGGTAACTGGTTCAATAGCGCTATCAAGCGTTTTGCCCCAAACCGCAATGGTGACAATTTTCTTAGTGATGGTTGGTAGGTAGTTGGCAAGGGATAAAATCACCCCATTATCTTCTTGGCGCGCATATACTTTGCCATTGTAATAAAGCCTGCCTTCGCCAACCGTTACCTCCATGGGGCCGGTCTTGGCTACGGGAAAGTTCCAAAATTTGGTGGTGCTGGTGATTGCATCATGGACAATATGATCCAAACCCTCGCGCGCAAACTCACCAATATTATTGAGAGAGTCTGAGGTCATTTGTTGTTGTGGATAAAAGATGGCGGTCTTTTCCATAAAATACTCCTAAAGCTGAAAGGGTAGCGCGCTATTAAACCGCACCGATCCATTAAGCGGTGTTTGGTCATCAAAGCGGCGGGGACGCGTGGTTTGCCATGTCACCAAAATTTGGTCGCGTTGTGCTTTGGAAAGGGCAATAGCGCGCGCGACCTGTTGCATTTGGCTGTGGTCTTTCGTGTATAAAAAGCTCTTTCCTAAAAAGCTCACCCCCAAGAAACTACTGCGTGGCCGGCTCTTAACCTTTAAATCAATAGCCACTTCTGCCTGATAGGCGGGCATAGAAAGGCGGCAATGGCCAAGAAAAGCACCGGTAGTGCGCTTAGCCCATGTTGGCTTTTGCTCATAAAGCGCAATAGAGTCATAGATCATCTCATGGGCTTTGGAGGGCAATAAAAAGTTGCGCCCTAGAAAACGCGTTGTTCCTTTGCCACAAAACATGCCATAGGCATCCTCGCCTTTGCTTGACATCCGCTTAGGTCGCACGTCCATAGGTTCAAGAGAGGCGCGCTCACCCCATTAGGCCATAGGGGCGAGGTTTGATCATAGTAATCCACGTCTTGGCGTATTGTGATAATTTGTGGCTCTCTCTTACAAACACCTAAAAAGCTACGCCCCATCTTGCCTAAGAAGGCGCCCTGTCCAGCCTCACCTGCTAACAGAAAGCGCTCAACACGCTGCTTTTGCCTTGCGGGTAAGTCAATTTTGGTAAGCGGTGTCTCCTTACCATTCTGCCACAAACTAGCGCGCCGCCCATAAAATTGGCGTGCGCGCGATGGCAATAGAAAACTATGGTTTAAAAAGCCCTGCCCACAAAAGGCCTCACCTTGGGCAAGAAACCGCTCTTTTACAAAGCGAATGCGGATTTGTGGTTGCTCGCTATGCCACGCCTCTAGCTTGTCTTTGCTCATGCCTTCTGACAAAAACATCCGTTGCGGGGGTGTGACAATTTGGCGTAGTTCACTACCAACCAAGGCAATATAGGTTTTTAATCCTGCCGCCGTGCCTTTAATGCGCTGGAGTTCAAAGGCGCGGGCAATGACTTGGCGCTTTTGGGCGATCGTCCATTGGTCATTCCATATCTCAATGCCAAAGCGAAACGCCAGCCATGGCAAGAGATGTTCCGCAATAGCATCAGGATTGGTAAAATCAGCCAAAGCATCAATCGGTAAGCTTGGAAAGCTTGTTGCTTGTTCTAGATTGCGCTCAAAGGCTGTTGACCTTGCCGGCAGAAGCGAACTAAACGCTGACATGGTCAATCTCCACCGCGATATCTGTGGCTACAGCGATTTCGAAACTCTTACAAAGCTGATCAACGCTTGGCGCTTCAAGCACCACATTTTGAATGCCTGTGCTTGTTAGAGCGGCAATAAGGCCAGAACGCGTTGCGCTATAACCAACCTTTTGCACCTCTTGCAAATAGGCTTTTAAGCGCTTTAGGGATTGCTCTTTCACAACGCCTTGGTCGGGACCGGGATAAATTGTAAGCTTGGCGGCGGCAATAGAATAAGGCTTTGGAACCGCCATAGATACCACAACATGATCGGTTAAAGGGCGTAAATCCTCTTGGTTTAAACGCGCACGCACCATCTTTAAAATCTCATGATCGGGGCGGCAAAGGATACGTGTAAACGCGCTTTGCTCTGGTTGAGCAAATAAAGCACGCCCGATCACCGTTTCTTCTTCTGTACCATCCTTCACATCTTCATAAGCAAGAAGGCTAATGTTCACCTCACCTAAGTTCTGACTATCAACATTAGCATGCACAATCGCTGTTGAAACGCTCATCGTGTGGAACAAATAAGCCCGTCTTGGACCAGCGGTTGAAAGGCCGCTTAGTGCTTGCTGAATGCGCGAGCGAAAGCGCGCGTCCGTCTCTCTATCAAGGCGCATAACATTGGCAAAAGCACCCATAACATCAAGGTCATGTCCGCGCGCGCTCACAATATTATTAGCGCGTGCCGCATCGTTAATGCGTTGGCGCAATAAAAACTCCCGATATAGCAAAAGGCTTCAATCACCTTAATTGCGGGATCGCTCTCAAGCACACTATAATTTGGCTCTAACGCTTTTAACTTAGCAATGGCAGCTTGGCGAATGGCTTCATAAGAGACCTCTTCAACAAAGTCAGGGGCAGGAATTTGCGTTAAGTCTAATGTATGGAAATAGGCGTTTTGGCTCATTGTAAAACCAGCCCTTCCATTTTAATAGGCTTGCCGCTTGGCATGTAAAGCCCGTCAAAACTGATCTCAACACAGCCCGCTTGGGGCATAGTATAAGAGATCGTGTTCAGCTTTAAACGCGGCTCATATTCTTTAAGCGCTTGGGCTACAGCCATATACAGATCCACAGCAAAAAAAAAATGCATTCACTGGCTGGTCAAGTAAGCGCGCTACATCGCTACCATAGGCGCGACGCATCACACGGCTTCCTTTAGCAGTCATTAAAATATCAATCAGCGATTGCCGCAGATGATCCATACCAGAAAGCGGCTTTCCACTCTCTCTCTATCCATGCCAATCAACATAATATCTCTCTATTGCGCTGGGAATTCTAAGAAGTCGCGCACGTTCTTCTCAAGCTTACCATTTTGATCTGATCAGCAGGAATGTAAGTCGCGTAAGCACCTGCTTCTTTGTGTAAAACATCTTCATATTCTATCCAGTCTTCTTGGGCAGGGGCCATTGAATGCGTAATATAAAGCACTACGTCGCCTGTCGCCCCCAAAGCATAGGGACCGTTAGGAAGGTTTACAAAACGATGAAGACCTCTTGATACAAGGGTAGTATCATCTTTCAAAACAACATTAATTTCCTGAGGACGCGCATTTAGAGTTTCGCTAAACTGGATCCAAGCAGAAGGGGTGTGGTCGCAGTGACTAATATCCAACTTACGTAATATTTTATAAAACCATAGGCGAAAATATTTACGCCAAAGCGCGCTTATAATAATTGTCCCAAAAAACGCAGGGATAGCCGGAAAAGGTTCAGCCATACCAAAATACACGGCGGCTTTATAAAAACTCGCACCAATCAAGCCAAAGCAAAGGGATGGAAAGAAGATGTTTGCGGTTCTATCATCCGTGTGTATGCCGTTATTGGCAATATGATACCCAACGTATCCACAAGCTAATATAGCCCATATCTGCCAGACTAGAAGAAACAATACAGGATCGCTCATACTATCTCTCTATTGCGCTGAGGTAGTGATAGAGCCACCGACCGCAACGCCACCATGCACGTGGCTTTGCCCAATATTGCTACCATTATGGCTAAGCGTGCCTGATTGAATGGCGACACCACCTGCTTGTAGGCGCATTTGATTTGCGGCTTTGGTGGTTACATTTTGTGCTTCTATCCCCAAATCACCATCAGTTTTAATGCTAATGCCTTTGGGCAGTTTTGTTTGCATAGCTTGTGCATTAATCCCGATCGTTTCATCGGTAGTAAGCATAATGCCACGCGGCGCGTAAATCTCTAGCACGCCATCCTTAGCGCTGATCTTAGCGCCGCCCTCAATGGCAAGGCTAAAGCCGCCACCACTGCTAATAGACACATCAAATGTGCCTTTGTCCGCAATGGTCATTGTATAGCTATGGCGTTCATCATCATACTCTATTTGGCTTCCATCAGGATAAACGGTGCGGTGTAGGTTGCCTTTATCGGCCGCTTGAGTAGTCTCGGTCGCAAGCGCCCCTACAATCACCCCTTGCGCCAAATCACCGCTTGGACACGCCATAACAACTTGCTCGCCCACATCACGCCCGCTCCATTGGCGGGTCTTGCCCGCACGCGGCTGTATATCGGGCAACCAATCGGTCTCAAGGTCACCACTTTTAACACGGTAGCGCCCATTCTCATGATTGGCTTGTGATACACTACCAACCACCACTAAACCAGCAACGCGCCGCTCTAAATCAATGAGACGACGATACAACTCGCTATACATCTATAAAGCCTCTTGATAATCATTGCGGTGCGAAAGCCCCGTATCGGGCTCATAGCTATAGCGCGCACGCTGTGCACCACTACCGCTTCATCGCTTGGCGCCATATGGGTGCAATAGATGATGTCGTAATAAAGGGTCGCCCAAAGGGCAAGTGTCGTTCCTTTTGCGCCCCCATGATACTCCCATTGGGTCAATAAGCAGCTTTCTACCAATCTATTAAGATTAGGCGCTTGATAGAGAATGGTTTCGACATCCCATGTCAAACGATCCATATCATCTTCCTGCTCATAGCCCGCTATGCAACATTCAATCGCTATATGCAGGGTACGCCGCCGCATACCGTAGTCTTGCACTTGCTCAAGGTCTAAATCCTCACCTAATGTGTAAACAAGTAGAGCAGGGAATATATCTTTGTTAAGCGCAAACGCCCGTTGCGCAAACACATTCTTTACCAGCTATGGTGTTTCCAGCCTTAAGCAGGTCAATAATCGTGTTGCGAATAAGTAGGCGATGGGTGCTCATATTATAGCGCTTCCTATCAGGCGTGGTCTTCTACTAAAGCCACTTTCATCATACCGCTGGTCGAGGTGATCACATCACTAATGATGAAGGTCTCCTGATCCAAAACAACCCTATCACCTTGTTTGGGGGCACCGCCTATATCGCTAAGGCGAATATCAAGCATTTTAATAGGATTGGTAAAATCTGTTGTGCCATAGACGGGGTCTTGCGCATAGGTCTCATCATAAATGGCGCTTATGCTAAAAACTTCGCCCGTAGTTTTGCGTGTATAGGTTAGAGCCCTGCCAAAGGTCTCACATAAGACATCATTCATGGCCTTAAGGTTAGCGTTCCAGTTCTCAATCATGATTAAGCCTGCTATTGCTCTGTGCACCAAGCCGATCAAGGGGAATAATTTTTTATTATGTTGTCTCCATCATGGATATCAACAAAAGGGGCATTGCATAGGCGCGTTTCAAACACACCAAGGCCTTTAAAAAAGCCTTTTACATTTTTTGATGCAGGTGGCTTGGCTTTAGCTGTTTCTGGCGCCTTAGAAAATCCAATGCCGCGCAATAACATTTGCGGCTGAGCACAAATAAACAAACCATTGCTAGAAATACGCGGCCGTATCCACGGGGTTTGCGCATCACCCATGAAAACCTCTGTATACATCTCAAGCACGCTATCATGAGCGCCTTCTACCGCGTCGTTGCGCGTGAAGATCTCGTAAAAAAGCCCTCCCATCCCTTGCGGGATGAATTGACATTCATTGGACTTCATACCGATTGCATCGGGTATGCCAAAGCGCGCACGTCCCTCATAATCACTAACGCCATGATAATCCATGAATGTAATACCACCATAGGTAAAGCCGCCCTCAATGGCCTGAGCCTGTACCTGTGGGTGCTGGATAAGCGCATCGTAAAATGCCTCTCCACATAGGGCAAGGGCACTTCCATTTGTGGGGAAGGCACCATGGCAGGCGCGTTTCATCGCCTCTATCACATGGCTACAAAGACTTGCAATGTCTGTGTCACTATCATCAAGGTCATAAATCAAGTTAAATTGGATAGGCTCTGGCCGCTTAATGCCAAAAACATCAAACCAATCAACCAATACACTGCCATTCACGTCATAAACTACGCCTTGCATGGCACCAAAGCGAAAGATCTCAAAGATTAGGTCCATGTTTTCGATAAGGGCAGGAATGGCCGCTTTGGCCTTTGTCAATAAGACCTTATCAATCTCTTGAGCAGAAAGCTTAGACCCATCTTGCAATGGGTCTAAGGTAATCAAGGCCTCGCGTACAAAACCATGGATGATGATAGAGCGCGTCTTCTCTTGCACAGAAGCTACTTGCGCGTGCAACACCCCCCGCTCAATAGGGCGAATGACATCGTCTTTTACCTCAAGCCCGATAATCTCTTGAGCACCAGTCTCAGCAGAAATGTTATCCAGCCCAAGCGCAGACAATACTTGCAACCTATCCATTGTTCATCCTAAAGCGTTTTGTTTAATTGCCTTTGTTGTAGTACTATGTTATACATGTATGACAAGGGCACTAATTATGGAGAGAGAACGTTCATGCTAGCAGTGCGATTACCCGAAGACTTAGAACAAAGGCTCTCCCAATTAGCGAAGCAAACGGGGCGTAGTAAGTCTTTTTATCTACGAGAAGCTCTAAATAATTATATTGATGATCTCGAAGACCTTTATCTAGCTGAACAAAGGATGACGGAATTACGCTCAGGTAAAAGCAAGGCAATACCTCTAAAAGATGTTTTGGCTGATTATGACATGGGCCATTGAATTCGTTCCCGCGGCTGTGCGAGAGTTAAAAAAGCTTGATAAACAAGTAGCACAGCGGATTTTAACAGTTCTTCATGAGCGCATAGCACCCCTTGATAACCCCCGTAGCATAGGCGAGGCATTAAGGGGGAATCGTTTGGGCGAGTTCTGGAAATACCGTATCGGCGATTACCGTATTATTGCTAATATAGAGGATAAAACTCTTACCATTGTTGTTTTACGCGTTGGTAATCGCCGCGCTATTTACCGCTAGCTCTAATGGTTTATTTCTTTGTCACGCCTTTGATGAGCATTTCGGGGCGTGTACAGATAAAGAGGGGGTAGCTATAGACTTCAGGTCGCACCCAAAAATCACGCGCTATGTCGCGGATGAGCATTGAGTAAAGGGGGCGGCCGATGGTATTAGCAAAGGCAAAGCTCTCACAAGGCGAGAAGGCCTGTTGGAACACCCCAGGTGTATTAACGGGCACAAATTGGCATTCATTAGGTCTAATCCCTAAAGCACGTTTTGTACCTGCTTGTGCTTTATCGTCATAATCATCAACGCCACGATAGTTGATAAAGCGGATGCCACCATAGTCAAAACTTGCAAAAGAACCGCTTTGTAGTACCGATGCGGTCGCCGCTCCAAAAGAGCGGTTAAGGGTTTGGGCATTTTGGGTATTGAGAAACGTTTCACGCACGGTTTTATGGTTGGTGAGATCATCAAAAAACTTATCGCCACAAAGCCCTATGACACTAGAGCCTAAACGATAAGCCCCTTTTGAAGCCCGTTGCATTGTCCGAATAATCTCACGACAAATGCGCTCAACTTGCGTTGTTTCGCTATCCAAAGCAAAGTTAATATCTTGGGGAGGGGTGATACCCCATTCCTTAAACCAATCAATAATCACCGAGCCATCAGCATCAAGAACAACCCCTTGGATTGCACCAAACATATGGCTTTCAAGGGTTACTTCCATATCGCTTGTTAGGCGATCTTGAGCGCGCGATATATATTCAATGGCGGTTTCTAATTCGCTCTCACTGCCAAAAGCCCGTACGTTTTGGATTTCAGAGGCAGACAAAGTATTGCCCTTGGCAAGACGCACCGTTCTAAATGCACGGATATCGCGGCGCTCGCGTCCCGCTTCTTCCAGTGGTGCACCGCGCTCTGATGTACGAATGATTTGCAATTGGTTATTGCGTCGTTCAATGGCCACATGGGTTGTGGAAATAGGCACATCATCAAACAGCTTAAGAGAGCCAATGAGATCTGGCTTAAAATCATAATAATCCAGTGCTTTGGTCATGTTTATTGCCGAAAAGGCATCATCATTAAAGATATCTATTTGCATGGGGCTTTGTCCTTTAGCGTAAAATGATGGTTGCTAACGCCAAGGCATCTATGGCTTTTTGACGTTGCTCTGTTGTTATTTTTTTTTTTGCCAAATTAGCTCCGATGCTTTGACCGCCGTTTGCCGTAGCGTAACAACAGCGCGCCGCGGTGTGGATGAAGGCTCAACATTGTCATAGGCAATAGCGCTTGCTACTTCGCTACCATCGGTTGCCGTTGGGTTTAGCGGCACATACTGGCCATTGCCAACAAGCTTGGCCATCACCGTGCCTGCCTCTACTTGATCTCCCGCGGCAAAGGTGACGCTTTCACGGGAAAGGTGGATATCGTCGCTAATGAGATAGGCGCCCGTGCGGCGCCCTTCATAAAGAACATTTGCCATTCTACACTTTCCCTTTTTTCCATTTCCAGATGCGAGTTTCTTTGATTGGCTGATCTCGCCCGCACTTGTGTTTGCATAAGGAGAGATTGTTTTACTGCAGCTAGCTTCTACTAAGGCGTCTAGAACATGCTGTTGGGCTTGTTCTACGCTCAGCCGCTTATCGATAGCCGCTTGAGCGTTAAAGCGTGCTCCAAGGCTCTGCGCTTGTTTCTCTATTGCAAGCAAGCGGGCACAGCGCTGGCGCTCGTGCTTTATCCCAGCCTTGCTAGGGCGGCCTTGCGGCTTGTCTTTCTTGTCTTCTTCTTCGTCATCTTCTGGATCGGTGCTTTCGCCGGAGTCGCGTTCTTCATCGTCGTCTTGTTCTTCATCACCTGTGTCGTCCTCGTCGTCTTCTTCTTCATCAGGCAGGGTGTCTTTGCGTTTTTTTTTTTTTTTGCATCGTCATCATTTTGCTCGAGGCGGTAGTTTCGGTAAGCCATACGTTTTGTCCTTCTTGCGTTTTTGTGGTCTCTATGAGTTGTTGTAAAGCTGTATCAAATGTTCCAAGACGATCAGCCAAGCCCTGTGTGAGTGCCTCTTGTCCTAAAAATGTGTCGGCACGTGTATCAATGATCTGCTGGCGTGAACATTTGCGCGCCTTTGCCACCAGATCGACAAACATATGATAGAGCGTATCGCAATCCTCTTGGATTTTAGCCCGTGCGCCATCGCTTAAGGGTTCATGCGGATTGCCATCTACTTTATTTTCCCCCGCAAATATGTAAGTCCAGCGCAGCCCTTCTTTTGCATCCGCCTTAGATTGATCCATATGGGCTGTTACCACCCCGATAGAGCCCACATCACTTGTCCGGCTTAGCCATATTTGCTCAGCCGCACAACTGATGGCATAGGCGGCTGAACAGGCCATTTCATTAGCATGCGCCCAAATAGGTTTTTGATAGCTACGCGATAAAGCACGCCACTCCTCCACAAGATCAAAGACGCCGCCCGCTTCACCGCCATAGCTATCAATATCAAGTAAAACAGCGCGCACATCCGGTGCGCTCACCGCTTCTATAAAGCTTGCCCGCAAGCCATCATAAGAGGTTAGCCCCGATTGTGCGGCCATAAAGCCGCCACGGCGCACCAAAGTGCCATGAACAGGAAGAATAGCGATGCCGTCCACTACTTGATGTGCTTCAGGCAAGCGTGTCTCATCACTATTCTTGATAAAGGCACCGATTTGCCCTGTAAGGCGCGGCGAAAGCGCGCTCAAGATTGTGTCTAGCTTTTCTGGGGTAATCATATGCGGGCGGTTATAGAGCCGCGCAAGACAATGCACAAAGTCCATCTGATACCCTATCGCTTTAGGCCGCATTCTCAGATATGAGAGCGTTTTGTTTATCTTCGTCATTGCTATCATCATCAAGCAGGACGGTTGTGGGGGGCTGGGGTCTCAGTATCAAAATGCAGACCACGCCTTAGTGCTTCGCTTCGCTCTTCTTCAATCTCTGTGTAAATATCATCGCGACTATAGCCACGCTCATTTAAGGCTTGCGTTAAGCTTTTTAGACCCGCACGGATTTCTTCCTTCTCGGCGGCGATGTCCTTTAACGGATCGACCATTTCCAATTGCGCGGCATGGCTCTCTGATTGCAACCAAGGTAAGGGATTGTGATCATAGTCGGGTAAGTCTATGGCACCCACCAATACAGCCATTTCCACAAAGCGCTTCCACACGATGCGGTTTAATTGAAAGGCCATGACATTGGCTCGCCATTGCCTAATATGGCGACGAAACTGAATAATGGATGTGCGCACATTGGAGAAATTGCCCCGCGTCACATCGCCGCTCACCGTTGAATAGGGCATGTTCAGACCAGCGCAGATTTTTAACAAATTGCGGTATTGAAACGGTTCATAAGAGCCGCCCACCTCGGCGGGCGCAGAAAAGCGAATATCTTGGCCATTCTCTAATACCGTAACCAAGCCTGGAGCCAGTTCAATGGTGTCTCCTTCACCACCGGCTAGGGAGGCTGTATTCATAGTGCGCTCCGCTTGTACATCTGGGGTGAGCGGATTACTCTCACCACCTAAAATAAAAGCGGTAAAAAGCGCTGTGGTCTTTTTGCGATCAAGCTCAGCATCATCATAAGCGGCCAATTGAAACAATTGCACCATACTGCGGGTGATCTTTGGTGTGCCGCGCAATTGTTGGGCTTGTCGGCGTTCTTTAATATGGATGATATAGGGGGCTTCTATGCGTACCCGCTCTTGCATTCCCTCTGCAAGCCTTCCATTGGGTACTATGTCATAGGGATGATAGCGGAAAAAATGGTAGGCAATGCGATCACCAAATGCATTAAATTCAATGCCCATGCGGATATGATGCCCAGGTATTTCTGCGGGGCCATCATAGGTTACATCCAATAGCTCTGCAGGATAGATTTCTAGCTTGAGCGGAACAGCGCTACACGCGTCTAGCGGAACAGGGCGCAAGCGCACAAAGACTTCACCCGCAAGAAACACTTCGCGGGCAATGGTGGCCTGCATCCCGTAAAAATCACTAACCCCCTCATAATCAGCCTCATCAACCCACTGCCACCACAAATTCTCTAATGCGCGCTTTTGGGCTTCAAAGCCTTTGATGCGTGGTACAGGCTTAATCCCATCATTGACCGCCGCTGATACCCATTCATCAACCGCCGCACCATAGATGCTATTATTATCATAAAGGCTACGGGAGCGAGCAAGAACGGTTTGGCCTTCGGCTTGGATCGCCCTATTAATGTGAGTCTTTGTGGGGATAAAGCCACGTAAGCGGCGGCTACGGCTTGCCGCATCAAAATAGGGTCCACTGCCAACCATCACCTGAAAGGCGTTGGCCATCCGCTTAATAATACCTGCCATTAATAACCTCGGCCTGCCGCGATATAAAAGAGGCGCGCTTTCGGGCGGCCTTCTAATTGGGCGATTTCTGCATCCAAAGCCGCCAATGATAGCTTATTCTCGCTCACCGAGCGGTTATAGATCTGCTTGTCGCCATGGCGTATAGATTGGGCGGCAGAATAAAGGCCTTCTGCCAGCGCATCACGCTGCTGTCTTAGCCGCTTTAACCGCGCCTCTATGTCTTGCATATCAAACCTCGTTCATAGCATATACGAACTTCTCATCATACGCGGCCGCCGCCGTATAGGTGGTGCTGGCGGGGCAAGAACTTCGTCCTTATCAAAGGATAGGCCGCGCTCTATCATCTTCTGTTCTAAAGCTTGCGCTTGTTGCTCTAAGGATATCCCCATCGCCGATAAGCCGCATAGCGCCGCATAGGCATAGACGCGGCAATCCAATGCCTCATTGCGGGCATTATTGGCCTTTACCCAGTCTATCTTTGGTTGACCCTTGCTATATTTTGTCTTTTTGCGCTCTGCTGTTAATTGCTGGAAGTATTCTAAGTCACGCTCGATATGGAAGTGGCAGGCACCATAGCCAACAGCATCAGGCCCCGTCCTTTTAAGACGCGCCATAACCATATCTTTAGCGGCGCTCACACCAATGACATAAAGATTGATCTTTCCATTATTGTTGTGGGTTGGTCGTTTGGGCCACACGGTAGACGTACTATTACTACTCCCTTTAATGCCCCATATATTATGGCCTTGACGCGGTCGCACATAATCATACACCGCTTGCGTATTTGAGCCCCCCGTATCAACACACGTCGCATGGATCAGCAGACCATTGTCTAAAGCAGGATGGGGCCAACGCCTACTAAGATACGTATCTAGATGGTGCCAAACCTCTGCTGCCGATGGGTCGCCCAAAAAGATTTTATAATCAATGTTCCAGCTCTCTTCATCACGCCCCCAGCCAACAAGCTCCAACTCCAAGCGATCAGGTTGCACATCAACACCACAGGTTAGAATGGCCACCTGCGGCGGTAAGAGTGGGTATTCTTCGCGCAAAGCGTAAAGCGCGCTAGCATCCGTTCCCCCAGCATCATACTCTTCCCAAGGTTCGCCCAATACAGTATTGACAAAGGATTGTAGTTTGGCAGGGTCCTTGGCCTCTAGAAATGCGCGTGCGCATTCGCCCCACGTAAACCATGGCGAATAAAGCGCCGATAGGTGATAGGAGCGAAAGTTGTTATAGCGGCTCTGTTTGGTTGCTACCCAACGCGCGCCATTGGCTTCGCTCAGCAACGCCGCTTTGTGATGTTCCTCATGAATAGCACCACAATGGGCGCAAAAAAAGTGGGCCTCCTCAGGCTTGTCTTCAGGCCAGCGGATCTGTGCCCACGTAATAGGTTGTAGCTCATGACACTCTTTACAGGCAACGTTATAATAACGCTGATCACCCTTCTCGAATTCGGCTTTAATACGGCTGGTCTCAAGGCTTGCTGGCGTTGAGAGCATAAATACTTTACGCCGCGGGTAGCTTGCCGTACGACGAAGAGCAAGGGTAATGGGATCGCCTTCATCATCAACATTAAACGGATACCCATCAACCTCATCAAGCACCAAATAACGAATAGACATAGAGCGCAAGCCCACCGCTGAATTAGCACCCGTCAAGTTTAATGAACCGCCTGCAAACTCCTTCATAAACAGCGTATTGCCGCTATCGCGCGCGCGTGGTGGGGCAATGCGCTCTGACAAAGCCTTGCTGTTGCGTATCATATGCTCAACACGCATCTTTGAGAGCTTCTTTGCCATATCTACCGTAGGCATCACATACAGAATGGGGCCAGGCGAATGGTGTATGGCATAACCGCAGAAGTTTAGCGCCGCTTCTGACATACCAATTTGCGCGCCCTTCATAACAACCGTCGTCTCAATGCTTGAATAGCTCGACAGATTGTCCATGATCTCGCGCAGATAAGGCGTTCTTGATGTCCGCCATAGGCCAGCTTCTGCACTTGCTTGTGTCGACAAATAACGATGGACGTCCGCCCATTGAGACACCGTATAGGCGGGGTCAGAGCGAAACCCTTCTTTAAAGGCTGCCCAAAGCTTAACGAGGTTTCGGGCTTGGTAATCCTTGTTTATGCTCATGTTCAACCCATCACCTCTGGGACGCAGGCCTATGGGGTCAGGCATTATCCCTTCCTGAAGGGCTTTGCAAATTTTGGTCAGAGCCTCATTCTGTTGCTTCATATTCACTGGTGTTCTGAACATTGTCGCTTTCCTCTTCTTCGTCGACTTTTGCAAAATCAGGCATAGGAATCGTATCAAGCTCTATCAAAGCATCGCGCATATGCTGTTCTAAAACTATGGCAACCTTGTTATGGTCACACTCTAACGCGCTGGCAATATCACCACTGTGGCGGCTTGGAAACAACATCAGCATATCACGACAGCTACGGGCAAATACAAATGCCTGCCGCTTAGCATAATCTATCGGCACATAGTCCTGCTTCTTGACCTTAAGTTCAAATTCTACCTTCTCTGCTTGGGCAAGAGTTAAGCGCGACTTAACTTCGTTAAGATCAAGGTTAACAACTTCACCGACTTTACTCTTTTTATAGGCGGGCGCAATGTTGGCTTTAATCCATGCTAAAGCTTCATCAACGAGGATGAATTGACCATCATCGCTTGTGGGCAAACCCTTCTTTACAAGTTGGGTTATATAGGCCTTGCTAACCCCTAGACGCTTAGAGAATAGGGCGCGTCGCTCTTTTACATTGGAATTATTTTCTAATTCTAGCTCTGACATTTTTGTAAAAAATCTCCAAAAGCCGCATAGAAATGCTTTGCAAAATAGCTACGATAATCCCAACAAAATTAGCGTCAAATAATTGTATTTTGTTTCAATGAGTTAACAAGTTAAGTGATTTAAAAATCCCTGACGCTAGAAAAATATCGCGCTGCGCATCGACCCGCCTATGCCCCCCCCGCGGGAAGTACCTTGGCAATATTAGAATATTTTTCTAATTATTGGAAAATTAAACCCACTTCACTTAAGCAGAGCCTTGTTGATGTTCTTCTGCATGGTCTCTTGAAACATCGTGCTAACCATCTGCGCTACTTTAGCCTGCATACCATCGCGGGTCATAATTATGCGGCATTAACACCTAGAGGCCTGATCAAACGCGGCACAAGTTTTGTCTTACCATTAGCTAAGCGCACACGCTTAGTCTTGCTTGGATCGCGCATGAATACATGATTGTTTAATTTAGGCTTTAGCGGCGTACGGTTGGGGAAGGTGCCGCCATGATCAAAATAGCCTGCAAACATCTGCTTGCCACCAAGCAGTTCAACCTGCATACCGATGCTTGCTTGCTCCTCATGCTTAAACAGCTTAAGCGGGATATCTCCATAGAGCACAATCATCTTAGAATAGAGTTGCTGGGGCGTAGCTTTCGCTGAACGCCTCACCTTATCATTCAAATAGTTCTTGCGGTATTTAGCAGGTAGACCCGCTTTCTTGCGGATCATGGTGATTGTTTTGGTACGCGCCTTGCTAAGCGTATTATTGATAGAGGCGCTTGCTACTTTGTGTAATTGCGTCTCACCTAAGACATCCAACATGTTATTGGCGTCTTTTAGATCAAAGCGCACAGTGACAGCCTCGTCGTTACTGAACGCCATGGATCACCTCTATGCACTGCATTGTCGGGAAAGGTAAGTGAAAATGTTCGTTACAAAGTCGAACCAAAATTTAGGCGGAAATCTTCACAGCACCCAATGTCAGTTTCTATTTATGACATGCTTTTGTCAAGTAAAAAATGGCGCGACAAAGCGTTGAGAGCTAAACGGAGAGCACCTACCAAATGTGATACATCCATATCATCCTCAACGATATACTGAATAGCCGCGAATAGATTGTCATCGGGGTTATCAAACTGCGCTTCTTTAAGAGCGAGCCGCGCATCTTGCCACCGTTTGGTGCATTTGATAACCCATTCTTCTACAGTTCCTGTAAAGTCTTGGCTTTGTGGTCTATCATAATAGCCATGAGCAAAACCCTTTGCACAAAGATAATCATTGCGCACCTGTAAATACTTTTCGGCGGCGTCGTATTGCGCTTCACTCAATCCTTGTTCGCGCCCTAGCAAACGCAAACGGCCAATAGAAGTTGCCGCTAATGGGTTCTTCGCATCTTCCAATGATAGGCCTGCATGCTTTGCACGCATCCTTAGGGCTAGTAAATCAATTGGTTCATTATCATTAGCACCACGACGTGTGAAACCATGGCCTGAACGCGATATCCGTCCACTAGGTTCACGAGCCACGCCTTCAATCCGTGGCCGACCTCTCGCTTTCTTGCGCTTCTTAACTGCCATCCCTCGCTCCTTTCTCTTAATAATATCAATATATTACGTATTAATAAATGGTACACACTATATATTGATGTAAAAGAGCGATGTCTAGGGCAAAAGCCTATAGCTTAGAAGCAATGTAGCGATTAAGACTTACACGGTTTTATTTCGCCTCACACCATAACCCACGATAGTAGGTTTCAATCAACTTATCACTAATAGGTGTTCCAAATTCTCCTGTATAGGTTTGCTCCCAAGGGGTGCCTTTTGCATGAGTGATATCAGAGAGCTTATAGTCACTTAAATGCCCGTAATGTTTGTAAACCCATTCAATGATTTTAATTGCTTCTGTATTTAATGTCTCGTCAGTCTTTAAAGCGGCCTTCTTGACCGTTGATTTACCAAACCGCCTAATCGCTTCATAAAGATTCGGTATAACAGGGCCATACGTCCATGCTTGAACAGGATCTTTAATCAACGGGTGGTGATAAATGCCTAACATCCAACCATGCGCGATATATACAAGCTTTAAAACTTGCGTAAGCGTTAAACTGCCGCCGTCCTCTTTTTCTTTAAGGTCTAAAAACTTATAGGCAACGGTTCGGGAGTCATAAGTTTTAACGCTTTCCATGGAATTGCCAATTCTTAATATTAAACTCTTTATTTAGATATTGTGTGATGTTGAGTAGCTATAGAAATAGTCTTCTTCTATAATTTTAAAGAAAAGGTGATTCCATGAAGAAGAAAAAAAACAATATACATCCCACAATAGCTAAAAGTCTGAATATGTATCCATATTTAAATGATGACAGAAAAATAGGTTTAGATGTTCAGCAGAAAGCAGTTCCATCCGATCATGTCAAGAATCCTCCTGCGCCTCCTAGTCTTTCCCCAAAGTTGCGCAAGAGGTAGCCCATATCCTTCTCAAGCTTACCAGCTTGATTTGATCGGCAGGGATGTAGGTCGCATAAGCGCCTGCTTCTTCATGTAAAATTTCCTTACGTTCTATCCAGTTGTCAACTTCGGGATGCGCTTCATGAGTAACATACATGACAACATCGCCTGTACTGCCTAACGCGAAAGGCCCATTAGGTAGCTCTTGAAACTTAGCGACGTCTTGTGATAAAAAATTGGTGCCATCCTTTAGCTGAACACAGAGTTCATAGGTACGTGTTTTGGTATTTTCGTAAAAGCCTATCCAAGCCGATGGCATATTGTTAGCGTGACTAATATCCAGCTTACGTAGTATTTTATAAAACCATAGGCGAAAATATTTACGCCAAAGCGCGCTTATAATAATTGTCCCAAAAAACGCAGGGATAGCCGGAAAAGGTTCAACCATACCAAAATACACGGCGGCTTTATAAAAACTCGCACCAATCAAGCCAAAGCAAAGGGATGGGAAGAAGATGTTTGCGGTTCTATCATCCATGTGTATGCCGTTATTGGCAATATGATACCCAGCATAGCCAGAGGCTAATGTGACCAATGTCAACCATGGTAAATTGAACAGTGCAGGATCAATCATCTTTGTTTCGCTTTCCTTGGATGAAATATTAAAATATTAATCAATGATAAGCACGCGTTTTGCAATCGTTTGCCTCTCTAAAACGGTATTTCATCATTGAGTTGATCATCGTAGGATAATGGCGCTTGATAGGATGCCTGTGTTTGGCCTCTGTGTTGGCCATAGGTCATGGTGCTAGCACCAGCTGGGGGCTTTTGGCTTGTGACTTGCTGTGTGTCTTGACCTTGATTGCCTGCTTGCCCCAGCATTTGGATAACACCGCGGTATTTCTGTAAAACAACTTCTGTGGTGTAATGTTCCACACCGCTTTGGTCTTTCCATTTGCGGGTTTGTAATTGCCCTTCTACGTAGATATGGCTTCCCTTTTTTAGATAAGAGGCGGCAATATTGACAAGGTTTTCGTCAAAAATCACAATGCGATGCCATTCGGTCTTTTCGCGCTTCTCACCCGTGTTCTTATCCTTCCAGCGTTCACTAGTTGCTAATGAGAATAGAGCCACTTGCCCGCCCGTTTGCATGGCTTTGATTTCTGGATCTCTGCCCAAATGGCCAATAAGTATAACTTTATTTAGGCTAGACATTGTGTGGTTTCCTTCTGTTCAAATAGCTGTAGTCCTGTAATCTCTTCCAAATCAAGCAGGTTTTCGGCTTCTTCGGCTTGGCTTTTTGCTAAAGCGGCTTGTGGCAAAGAGCCGCCATGGAGCCAAGCATCAACATAGGCCGCAACGCTAAAATCAGCACCAAAGGGTGTGTAATTATAGGTTTTGCCTTCAAAGCGTTGCATGAAACGCCGCCCGTATTTGTCCTCGTAGAGGTTGTAGAACACTTGTTGTACGCCTGCTTTATGGTTTGCATAGCCCGATAGGGTGGCGACAATGGTCTTTTGTTTTTTAAACATTGGCCTCGCCTTTATTTAAAGTTTTGTGAATGTAATCAATCATACGCCGGCAATTGTTTTCAAGCTGTCCGCAATAGAGAACAAACTCAGAAGTAGCAGGCATGAAGGTTGCTGAAAGTCCTATTGCCTTACCGCGCAAAACGTCTTCTGTTGCCTTCTGTAGAGCCCAATAGCCAATGTCTTCAAGAGCCCTCTTATAAGCCAAAGCGGTTGCATTTTCGTCTTGATTGGTTGAAACTTTTAAACCAGCGCTAAGCAGAGCAAAGGCAAGGCTAATGTCCTTGGCATCAGCAGGCCTATCCAGTTCTTTTAAAGCTTGCTTAGTTAGCGATAAGATTTCCTGCTGTTCTTGGGGTGTTGGCTTTTGCCCCTTCATCCACAGAAACGGTGGTTGGCGGTGTGTTTTCGAACAGAAAAGCGTACATATCTCCTGTAGTTGGGATCTTAAGCATTTTTTCCGCGACGCGATGCCCCCAGCCGCGCTGTTGTTGATTATGGTTATTGGGCTGTCCAAAATTTTGTCGGGTGTTGTTATTTGTGGTTCCATTACCGCCTCCTTTTGCGGAATATTCTTGTGATCTTCTAATCCAATTACGCCATGTGCTTTGCCAGTTAACTTTTGTGGCGTCTTTCCCCGCCTTGGCGCCCCAATAGTCACGGAATTTTTCGACTTCAACGCAGATTTTCTCCTCCGTTAAGCCTTGCTGTCTAGCGAAGTTAAGATCGGGCTCAAAATCGGGTGGTAGGCGACAACCCCTTGAGGATTGTGGTGTTTTGGGGGGCTGTGGAATAGCCTCTATGGGCTCACTAGCCGTTGTAGCGAGGTCGAGGTTTGTCGAAGGGAGTGTTGAAATTTGTTTCGGGATCCCTCGCGTTTATACGCGCGTATAGGGTTTGTTTTTTTTATTTTTTTCTTTTAGGGGGGTGTGGGGGGGTATTTTCTTTTTTTCTTTTTTTAAATTTTGTTGGGTAACGCTTTCGGTGGGGTGGGTAACGCCTTGGGTAACGCTTTGGGTAACGCTTTCGGTGGGGTGGGTAACGCCTTGGGTAACGCTTTCAGCAGGGTGGGTAACGCGGGTAACGCTTTGGGTAACGCTTTCGGTGGGGTGGGTAACGCCTTGGGTAACGCTTTCAGCAGGGTGGGTAACGCGGGTAACGCTTTGGGTAACGCTTTCGGTGGGGTGGGTAACGCCTTGGGTAACGCTTTCAGCAGGGTGGGTAACGCGGGTAACGCTTTGGGTAACGCTTTCGGTGGGGTGGGTAACGCCTTGGGTAACGCGGGTAACGCCTTGGGTAACGCTTTTAGTGTTACAGTCATAAAGCCGTGAATAATTTATCCCATAACATTTTTTAAAACGTTCTTTAAAGCGTTGCTGACGAAGAGCATTAGCAGATTTCTTTTTTTCTTCTGCCTCGCCTTGATATGAAGACTCGTTACAGTCATAAACCACTTTTCCCACATCGGGAAAATGGTCTGTATTGGCTACCTCCATATAAAGAGGTGACATTGCCTTATAGCGGCGTGCTTCAAGATGCGCCAAGCGTTTTGCTTCGCGTACCTTTTTTTCGTAATTGCAAACAGCATGAACCGCGGCAACTATTTGCTCTGCGCTAGCTCCAGAGTTTGCTAAAGCGGTGGTGAGATCAATCAAGATATGCATCAGCTCTCCATATCCTCCTCCTCTCGATCTAAAGCGTAATATAAAAGGGCTAAGGCATCGGCCTCGTTGTCATCCTCTGGATGATGGCCTCTATCCCATATGGCATTTAAAACATCATCTTTTGATGCATTGCCTTTGCCTGTAGCGTGCTTCTTAATGGTACCAACGGGCACGCCTTGATAGTCAATCTGATGATGTTCACACCAAGCGGTGAGAACGCCTAAAAAGCCGCCGTAAACATGGGCGGCATCTGTTCCAAGGTGGCGACGCACTTCTTCGTAATAGATTTTATCAAGACTACTTCCAGCACATTCAAAGCGGTGTTTGGTATCACTTAGCCATATGCGGAATTTAGAAAAGCGTACGCCGCCCCCGTCAAAAGTTCTTTTTTTAAAGGTAACAGAGCCGCTGGTCATAGCGCCTTGGCAAAAAGCATCTTTAGCAAGGCTGTGTACCTGCGGCTTGCGTATAAATCCATTACCGCAAAATGCCGCCCAGCCCATTTTGCTACCAAGGTCAAGGCATAGAATAGTCCTCATGCCAACCCCCGTTGCAGAATCATAAAACGCGAATTACAGTGCTTTGCTATTGAATAAATAAAACGCAAAGGGGGGTAATTACGGATGTGGGATTGGATAAGCAAAAACTTAGTCTGGATTATCCCTATAGCGGGAATAATAATCACGATTATTGGGCGTATTATAAAATTTGTCCACTTATGGAACAAAAATAAGACAAACAAAGAAGCTCTAGAAATAGAAAAAAATAAAGCCAAAAGCTTGGAAGAAAACACGATAATTTCTTTAGCAAAACTTGGCTTGAATTTAGAGGAAAAAAGAAAAGTTGATCTTGGACTTCCCTTAGAAATAGAGCGAATACATGCATATTTTCCAGAAAGTAATGAATGTGACTTAAGCAATAAAGATGGTAGTTTTTCGCGGGAGCTCATAGTTTCATTAAAATTAATAAATAACTCCAACAACAGTATAATCATCAAGGATATCTTTATATCCGATGACAATCCATTAATTTTTAAAGAAAATGCATGCACATTTGAGTCCTTTAAAGATAAAATGAGAAGTCTAACCAATAAGATTGGTAGTCTTTTCATGGAAAACGAACAAGAATATATCGAAAAGATGTATGATGATGAATCTTATGTTCTCCATTTAGAGTTTATTGGAACGGAACTTAATCCCATTTTTGCGTGAAAATCCTACAGCAAAAAGGACAGAGGAAAAACACCTTTGCTTCTATGGATCATGCAAAAAAGCTTTAGAACAGTCTTGTGTATTATTGAAAATCATCAATATACGCCCTAAAAAACAGCACATTAATTATACTATTCTTGATCTACATTTCCTGTGCAATGAGCCGTACAATGAGCCAAAGATTACACTTCATATACATCATACATCTGCCAATGATCATAATGAGACGGTACATATAAAATATAGTCTTGATATCCCTCCTATAAAATAAAGTTAATAATCTATCCTTGCAATTCCTTTAGATTTTCTAGTTCACTTTTCGCTTCTTCTATCTTGTATTTTATAAATCTTTTTAAGACTACTTGTCTTCTTATTCCGGATTTCTTTCTATATAAAATATTAGCACAAGTGTACTTTGTTTTTTTTATTCTTTTTTTGATAATAAAATAAAATAATAGTAGAAATAGCGACCAAAAAAAATAAAACATATTGGAGTTGTTGGCATGAACATTTTTTATCACTTTCTTTTCACAGTTAAAATATCTCTTTCTATTTCAGAAAACTTTTTCATCAAATCTTCTGTTGTCATCTCTTCCTCTTTGAGGATTGCTGAATTTTGTTCTATATCTATCGTTATCTGATTTATAAGCTTAATATCTCTATGCGATATGAAGAAAATCCAAGTACATAAACTCAGAGATAAGCCTATGATTGAGAATAAAATACTTTCTGTCATTGTCTCGCGCACCTTATAATCTAGCTTTTCTCATCTAATGGGTTCCTCGAAAGGCTTTTCTTTGACGAACCCAATTTTTCCACGCAACGATCCAGTGATGTTTCTGGTAATATAATTTTTCGCCGTAACAGTACCTGTTTTCAAAAGCTTGACGAAACCTTTCGGCTTCTAATATAGCCCCTTCCTCCGTGAAGCCTTGCTTTTGAGCAAAGTCTAAATCAAGCTCGAATGCAAAAGGTACGCGGTACCCATGTGCCGTTCCTTCTTCATCATATTTATTAGGCTTTGTTTCGGAAGACTCTATAAATGGTTCTAGGTCTCGGCCTTTAGGATCCTTAATAAGCTCTTCCTGTTGGCTAGTAATTATATCAATCTGACTTTGCATATCCTTTAGGTAATTAATGATACGCGCGATTTCTTTTTCAGAACGCTCTTGGCGCTTTTGCGATAGTTTCCTAAAAGCATAAGCGTTGAAATAAAATCCAAGGCAAAGCAGGAGGAGTGCTGTAGATACTATTGAAAATATTATTTCTATTGTGGTCATAGAATGCACCTTTCTCTCAGCTAGATTTTCTTGCTTGTTTTTCCATTTCTCATATCAAAGAATATCCCTTAAGAAACTTAATGTAGTTTTTCTTCTCTTTTACTTCTTCTCTAAGTTGCGTTCTATCTATCTCGAACATCCGTAGCATAAATGACATGTCGGATATTTTATTAGAATTTTCCTTAATAACGCTGTCCTTTTCCTTAATAACGCTGTCTTTTTCCTTAATGATTTTCCTTAGCTCTAGTATGGCCTCTTGCTTTTCATCTTCAGGCTTTTTTAGGTCGTTAATAGACTTTTTTAAGTCCTCAATAGTCCTATTCTGATCAGAAATAGCTTTACTTTGATAAAGGATAACCCCTTTATTCTCTCTATTGATACGTCTATACTTTTCTAAATCAAGCGGATTGCCATACACGCGGTAAAACCAAACTGCAAAGCCTATGAAAATGATGTTTACAGCCAAAGAGGCTAGCGCAATGATGATATCCATTTCACATATCCCTAATGCATCTTAGTAATACGGCTTTTTTCATCGTTCTTTCCTTTCAACTACTGAGAGTTTCTCGGTTGTTGCGTCATGCATTGCGATGTACATGCTGAGTTGTCTATAGACGTTTCGGGGGGGAATTTGACCATAAAAAAAAAGCAAATTATACAAATACAAGCAGGGAGAATGCCAAAATATCGGCGCTTTTGTATGAAATATATTATTCCAGCTATCATACAAATGAGACTGGTTATTAAAAATATTACCATTGCAATTTCAAAAGCTATCATATTAATTCCCTACTCTATTTTTGTCTGTTCGCTTGGATTTGTTACATATTGCGCTGTACAACAGCATGTTTTTGTAGGTTGAGTGGTAACAAAAACTGATGTAACTATGTAAGAAAGAGCCCAGAGGGAAATGATGAACCACCCAAGGCGTGGAAATAAATCCGTAAGAAAATCAAACCCAAACCATACATAAAATAAACAAGCTGCTATAAAAATTGTTAAAGCAATAGTAAATGTTGCCGGAGTAGTAACAATATCCATTTCCTTAATATCCCCGTTCTTCTTAATGCATCTTTGCGTGTTCTTCTGATGAACTATCTTCATCGCTTACGATTTGGTCATTGTCTTCAACGCTAATGCCAATGCGGACAAGGTGGACATTAGGATGTTCGCCTTTCAGAAAACCGCTAAGGTTTTTGATCATGTACTCTTGCTTGTTTTTAGGGCGTTTTCTGCTTCAAGGAGCTTACTGGTAAGCTCTTCTATGGCCTCTTTTTGTTGGGCTATTATGCGCTTATCGAGGCGGTGGGCGTAGTAACCGCTAGCCATAGAAATTAGATAGACTGCTGATACGACGGCGAAAATGAGTCCTAGTAGCATGGTTATATTCCTTTAGGCTTTGCATTTTAGGAATGCGGTTATCTGTGCCTTTGTTTTGGGTGTGCTCTTTATGTATGCACGCTATAGTTGTTATGATTGCCACCCGCGCCCACTCGGGGGTTTGACTGGGCGCGGGCGGCGTCCTGCGGTAGGTCGGACGTACCGCAAGGGGGGGAGTTCGCTTCTTGACCGTTATCTCTCTGTGCTAGAAGCGCTTGCAACCGTTCTGGATAAAAGAAGTCATCAGGGCGCAGGTCTAGGCCATTACGCCGCGTATTCGAGAAGGCGAACTTGATGCTTAGCAGGGATAAATCCTCCGCATCCTCCTTTCTCTTTCGAATGTGTAAAGCGATAAACTGCCCCCTTCTTTAAACGCAAAATAATTGAAACGCGGTCTATGCCGCCCATATATTTAATAAGTGTAGCTGCCGATTGATTTTGCATAACAATCATTATTTCAGATAAAACGAATTTTCTCAAGTTATTTTTTCAGTTTTTTTGATGTTGATATTTTTTAGAAAATGAAGAAAAGATAAATAATGATACAGGAACAGTTAAGATTATGGCTTGTTGAGAAGTTAAACAACAAAGGCCGCGGTAGTAAAAAAGAACTTGCCGCGACCCTAGGTGTATTACCATCAACTTTAACTAGCATTCTTAAGAACGAAAATGGTCACAGGGCTATAAAAATTGATGAGTTAGTTAAGATAATCAATTTTTTTAATGAAATACCCCCATTTCTTTTGGGCAATGAGGCTGATTTCATCAAATTATTTTATCGTTCTCCACCGCATGTTCAGGATGCTGTGATAACTCTCCTTCAAAATTCCCATCCTTCAACAACGAATAAATAGCTAACGCACGAAGGGTTGGCTCTGCTTCCTGCCATATTTTTTTGATTTCAAAAAGGTTCAATTATATATCCTCCGTCTGTTTTTTTTTTCATTTTTTCTGAATTATTGTATTGACATAATTCGGAAAACATGAAAAATTATAGCTAGAAACCACGAAGAAGCAAGCGCTGATCTGGTTAGTTTAAAGGGATATGGAGGTTGAAATGCACACGAAAGCACCGTTTTTTGTAACAAGCGATGAAATCTTATTGCTCACCTATTCTGACGGAGAACACGTAGGCAAAAGCGGCCCATTTTTAGATGAAGACGATATCTTAGACATGCTTTCGGCTATGGATGGCGTAGAGAAAGTACTTTGCATTAATCCAAAAACGCAAAGCCTTGTCGACATAAGCGAACAGGTCGCCGCCCTCTATTTAAAAACAATCGACCTAGTGCCTGATGACGATATAGCCCACCCCTTGGTAAGCAATAGCCAAGCCTATGCCGACCTTATGGCTGAGTGGGAAGAACAAGCCTTTAATGATGCTTATTACGGCACCTATGCACAACAGCACCGCTTAAGTGCGGCTGATGCTTTGTGAGGCGTCATGAAAGAAGCCTTAATCTGTATCGTTGAATGCCTAGGCTTTCTAACCCTCTTCGCGCTCGGATGGTTTGTCTTGATCGCCACTTAATCATACCAAAGGAATTTAACATGACGTCTCTAAGTCCAAAATACCGCTTGTTGAGAGATGAAAGCATCACCGTAAACGGCCATAAACTCTATCGTATCCAAGCCTTACGCGATTTTGGAAACGTCAAAAAAGGCGATAAGGGCGGCTTTGTTGAGAGTGAATACAACCTAAGCCATAAAGGCGATTGTTGGGTTAGCGATGATGGGCGGGTTTTTGAATATGCGTGTGTTTTTAGCGATGCGCAGGTTTTCGGCAATGCGCAGGTTTCAGGCAACGCAAAGATTTATTGGAATGCGTTTTTTCAGACAACGCGAAAGTTTCAGGCCATGCGGAAGTTTCAGGCAATGCACATATCTTCAACGATGCGCGGGTTTGTGATGATGCGTTGGTTAGTGATAGCGCGCACATTTCAGGCCACGCGATCGTTAAAAATCATGCGCGTGTAACAGGCCATGCGGAAGTTTCACGCAACGCTTCTGTTTCAGGCCATGCGTGGATTTTCGATCATGCACAAGTTACAGAAAATGCGCAGGTTTCAGGCGATGCGTATGTTTCAGGCAACGCGAAAGTTTCAGGCCATGCGCATATTGATGGTGACAGGGTAATAGACGGCGACACAGTCATCACAGGGGAATAGGCATGGAAAAGAAATATGAACTGACTCAAGAAACAAGAGAGGTAGACGACCGTACACTCTACCGTATCAAAGCCTTACGCGACTTTGGTGATATCAAAGCGGGTGATTTAGGCGGTTTTGTTGAGAACGAATACCGCCTAAGCCATGATGGTACCTGCTGGGTGGGGTGATGCATGTGTTTTTGATAATGCATATGTTTTTGATGATGCGCGGGTCTCAGATGATGCGTGTCTTGATTGGAATGCGCTAGTTTTTGGCGCGGCGAAAGTTTCAGGCAATGCGGAAGTTGGTGGCAATGCAATTGTTTATGACAATGCGCAAGTTTTTGGCAACGCAAAGATTTATTGCAATGCAAAAGTTTTTGGCAACGCAAAGATTTATGACCACGCAAAAATTGCTGAAGGGGCGCAGGTTTTTGGCAATGCAGAGGTTTATGGCGATGCACAAATTGAACGCAACGCACGTATCGAAGGTAAAGCAGTAATAGACAGCGATACGCACGTTTCCGGCGGTACAGTCCTCACACATAGCTACATACAAGAGAAATACCAACTCACTAACGAGATCAAAGAGATAGACGACCATACCCTCTATCGTATCCAAGCCCTACGCGACTTTGACGATGTGAAAGCGGGTGACTTGGGCGGCTACATTGAGCGCGGACAACCTAAGCCATGAAGGCGATTGTTGGGTCGCTGACAATGCACAGGTTTTTGACTATGCGCGGGTTTGTGATGATGCATTGGTTAGTGGCTATGCGCAGGTTTCAGGCCATGCGCTTGTTGAAGGTAATGGAGTAATAGGCGGCGATATCCACGTTTCTGGTAACACAGTCATTACAGGGGAATAGGCATGGAAAAGAAATATGAACTGACTCAAGAAACAAAAGAAATCGACGGCCGTACACTCTACCGTATCAAAGCCCTACGCGACTTTGGTGATATCAAAGCTGGAGACTTGGGCGGCTTTGTTGAGAACAAATACCGCCTAAGCCATAATGGCACCTGCTGGATCGGTGATGATGCATGTGTTTTTGATACTGCATGTGTTCTTAGCAATGCGCAGATTTTTGACGATGCGCGGGTTTTTGGCGATGCGGAGGTTTCAGATGATGCGCAGGTTTTTGGCGATGCGCGCATTTCAGGCAACGCGAAAGTTTTCGGCCATGCGCAGATTTCAGACAATGCAGAAGTTTGGGGCAATGCACGTGTTGGCGGCAATGCGCAGATTTCAGGCAACACGCATATTGCCGCCTCCATAACAATTGCAGGCAATGATTGTATCAGCGGCTATACCCGTATCACGACTACCTCCACCACCCCAGCTTAGGAGAAACCACTAATGACACAACTTGTTCAATCCCCCCTTGCTCTTATGGCAAGCAACTATGGCTTCTCAGAAGAGGCCTTTCGCCAAACCATTATGAAAACTTGCATGACAGGCAATATAGCGGCAGAAGAATTCGCCGCCTTTATTTCCGTTGCCAATACCTACGGCCTTAATCCTCTAACAAAAGAGATTTACGCGTTCCCAAAACGTGGTGGCGGTATCACACCCATTGTGTCCATTGATGGCTGGATTAAAATCATAAAATCTAATCCAGCCTTTGATGGCATGACCTTTAAAGATCATTTCGACCAAGCAGGCAATCTCATATCCATTACCTGCTCAATACGGCTCAAAAGCATTAAAGACCCAATAGAGGTCACGGAATATCTAAAAGAATGTCAACAGCAAACCGACCCATGGCGTAAATGGCCTGCCCGTATGCTACGCCATAAGGCGACTATCCAATGTGCCCGTTATGCCTTTGGCTTCTCTGGTATCTATGATGAAGACGAAGCAACACGCTTAAATGCCCCCGTATCAGAAAGCCAAGAAGTCTTTGCCGATGCAGAAACGCTTGCCGTGGTGCAACAGCTGATCTTGGATACAGAAACAGACGAGGCAAAAGCCCTAGCATCGGTTCATGCATCAAGCTTTGAAAGCCTATCGCAAAGCCAAGCGCAAACGCTTTTGCAACTGCTTAAAAAGAAACAAGCTTTGCACAGTTCACAAGCGCAAACCCTTTCTGTTGCTTAGAGGTTCATATGGAACAAAGAACTGCCGCATGGTTTGATGCCCGCCTTGGCAAGGTGACTGCCTCTAAGGTGTATTGCGTTGTCAATAGAACAGCAAAAGGCCTGCCAAGCGCGGCCTATGAGGATTATAAGATCCAGCTATTGACCGAGCGGCTTACCGGCAAGGCGATAGAGACCTATGTAACGGCGGCCATGCAATGGGGCATTGATCATGAGTATGATGCCTTGGAAGACTATAGCTTTATGACGGGGCATGAGGTTAGTGCTTGTGGCTTTATTTCCCACCCTAGTATTGCCATGGCGGGGGCAAGCCCAGATGGCTTAGTAGGTGATGATGGTCTGATAGAGATCAAATGCCCCAATTCCACCACTCATGCCCGCTTTTTAATTGATGGGGTTATTAAGCCCGAATGGCAAGCACAGATGCAGTTTCAACTGGCGTGTACGGGGCGGCAATGGGTGGATTTTATTAGTTTTGACCCACGCTTTAGCGAAAGGAATGCAAGCTTAAGGAGTGAGATCAAGCGCCTATGGCGTGATGAGGCACGCATTCAAGAGATAGAAGCATGTGTGCATGCCTTTCTTGAAGAGGTGCAGGCTCTTGAGGATAAGTTGATTACTAACAACAAAATAATCACAAAAGGCTTAGTCCTTTAGCAAATGTTTTACATAGTCACATCACGAATTGAGACGCGCGTAGAAAGCATGAAGCGATAAAAACATTAGGACTGGAATCATGGCAGTAGCAATTTTTGAAATACCTAAAACCCCCACGCGGCTTTTGAAGCCAAAAGAGGCGGCGATTTATTGCCGTTTACCAGAAAGGCAATTCCCTGCTTTATGTCCTGTCACTCCTCTTGATTTGGGCAATGGTGTACGTCTTTACGACATTAATGATCTTGATCAATGGATTGACAGTATGAAGGGCGATCCAAAGACAATCGAAGATGATGCAATTATTGGGCGGATTGGATAATGACACGTGTTCGGATTAAGGGCTTTAAAATTTTCAAAGACCGTCATGGAAAAACACGTTGTTATCATCGTAAAACGGGGCTCGCTATTGATCTTGATAAAAGGCCTTTAGGTTCAGCGGCCTTTATTGCTGAATGCACGCGTATTTATGTGTTAGAAGGAAAAGCCCATGAAGCCAAATCAGGTACTCTAGGCTCTTTAATTGCCGCTTATCGCCAACACCCTGCCTATACAGATTTAGCGCCCAAAACCAAAAAAGATTATGAGCGTTATTTTAAGTATCTAGAAGGAATAGCTGACGTGGTTTTGGTTAAGTTCAGCCCGCCCTTGGTCGTAAAGATACGTGATCGGATAGCCGAAAAGCATGGACGACGAAGCGGCAATTATCTTAAAACAGTTTTATCAATTGTGTTTGCTTGGGGCAAAGAACGTGGACTTATTGCTAGCAATCCAGCGGCTGACATCAAAGCTCTAAAACGCTCAAAGAACGCTCCATATGCTAATCGGCCATGGAAAGATCATGAGCGTGAGGCAGTTTTAGCTGCTTTACCAGATCATATGCGTTTGCCTATTTTGCTCATGATGTTTTGTGGGCTGGATCCTCAAGACGCATTACTTTTGCCAAAGTCAGCTTTAGATGATGGTAGAATTAACACAAGGCGCAGTAAAACTAGGGTAGGGGTATGGATGCCTATTCCGCCCGCTATTGCACATGAGATTGAGAGCTCCAAGGCTATGGCAAGCGCTTCAACGATGCTTTGCGTAAACAGCAAAGGTCAGCCTTGGACAGTATCAGGGTTCCGCGCTTCATGGCGTAAGATCAAATGTCGTTTGGAGAAAGAAGAGGTAATAGGTTTGGGTCTAACATTAAAAGGGTTGCGTCATACGGTGGCAACTATCCTTGCCGAGATTGGTATGGATGAAAGAACCATTGCTGATGTGCTAGGTCAGAAGACTATTGAGATGGCGCGGCATTATTCGCGTTCAGCTGATAAAAGCAAAAAGGTGGAAGCGGCAGTGATAAAATTAGGCCATGCAATGAACAAGAAGGGGGTTGAATAACACCATGAAATTGTCAAACCTTATCGAAAAAGTGTCAAACCTTCTTGAAAAAGTTAGGAATAAAAGTAAAAAAACAACTAAATCAATATGTTATTGGTGCCCCCAGAGAGACTCGAACTCCCGACCCCCTGATTACAAATCACCATAAGTTGGAATAAGTCCTTCAAGTTCTGTTTGGAAACTCACCAAACGCCGACGATAACGATTGGCCGCAGCCATATATTTCCCCTCGCGGATGGCTTGTTGTTTCTCGGTACAGCCAAATAATCGTACGCGCGCTGGTTGCTCATCAGGATGATCAGATAAGCTTACCGTTTCTTCTGCCACTTTCCATGTTTGGTTAGAAAAATATTCTACAGTGACGCTGTCCGCAGTATCATCACTGGCCAAGAGATATTGGATTTTAAGGCTGTTTTTGACGATATTACGCGGGCTGAATAACGCCACGGGCAAAACACGTTTCTCATCACGCACAAAGCGCACACAGCCGCCTTGCATAAAGCTCACCGCGCGTCCACATCGCGCGGTGCGGCTCAATGCTTCCCAAACGGTGACCGTTTGATCAAACACCGCATCAAAATGATCGCCACGCGCGTGCCAAATATCATCAAGTATTTTTAATTGTGCCAGATCAATCCGGCTATCATCCAATTTGCCGCCATAGGAGCTGCGCGCAATATCCGCAAGCGCCCATGCGATAGAGCGCGTTTTTTGCGGCGCGGACCAGCCCGTCGCCTCATCCCAAATAGGCAATTTACGCGTCACAATGCAGTTAATCATCCTTGAGGCGCGTTGCGATAAATTATCCGTTGCGCGCATCTTCATGGCAAGCAAGGTGATATCGCCAAAATCAGGCTTTTCATCCAGCACGGCTTTTAAACCAGCCCAACGCAATTCATGCCCAGCGCGCGTTGATGTGTCTTTTGAATCCGTGCGTATTGCCCGCACTTCATAGCGACCTGGCTCAACCTTATAATCATAGGTGAGGCGCTGCGGCGTTGTTGTGGCTTTTGTAAAACTTTCGCTGCCAAGCCTTTGCCTTTCTCCAAGAGCCACGCCCTGATCATCAATCTTGCGCGCTTCGATTTGCCACTTAATCGTATAATTGCTCAAGTCCCCGTTATCATTTGCATAATAAAGCCCCCGCGGCAGGATAATATCAATGCTAAGCTGATGGCATTTGGTTTGCGCAGGATTGGCAACAAAAGGCCCGATCCAATCACCCTCATCGCTTTGACTTAACAATTCTTGCCCGGCTATCTCAGGTACAGTCACCACATCTGTCTCAAATAAAGTGACAGGCTTGCCAGGCGGCATAATTTCATACTCAATTTCTTCAAAGGAGCTAAGCGGCGTATCCTCAATACGGATCTGCTCAAGATCATATTCTCCCTGACCGATGCAGTGTAATTGGTGCAAATATTGCTCGTTATTTTTATAGAGCACATAGGGCGTGGCAGCCAAGTCGGGATAAATAATATGCCGGCCATAGATGACGGGTATAGGCTGGCTGATACGCGCCTGATTGCCTTGTGCTTGCAAAGAATAAGTTGGGCTGGCATTAGGGATATTGCCAAAGCCATTATTCAAACTTGTAGAGGGGGATGGCGGCGGCACCAAAACATTAAGCAATGCGCCGCCTGCCAAGGTCACACCAGCTGTCATTAGAGCAACACCTGCCGCGCCGGTAATTCCTATCGCACCGGCAAGCGCTGCACCCGCATAAGGCGCAGCAATCATTAAGGCAAGCCCTACGACAGAGCGTAGGATCTTGCCGCCACCGCCTTCACCACCTTGGGGAAGAGTAATAAAAGTGACAATATCAGAAAAACTAATCGTTATTTTATGCCAGTGTTCACGTAAAACAGCTTTACCATTCCACAAGCAAAGCGTTGGCCGTACAAACTCGCTAATACCAGCTTTATTAAGCCATGCACGAATAGTCATCGGTTGGTCAACAGGAAAGATCTCGCGCGCTCGTGAGGGCATAAAGGGGTTGTGGAGCATCTGAACGCAGGCAAACATAGGAACCTCGCAATTTTATGAAGCAGACTTAGAGAGCTTGCGCGCAAATCGATAAAAGCCCTCAATTTGCCAGCCAGAAAGCTTGAGACTGGAGATATTTTGGAAAACAACACCACTGCCTTTGATACAATGCAAAATACCTTGCTCGGTTGGGCTGATAATCACCCACAATCCAACATGAATGGGGTGGCGGGATTGACGCATCAGTACCGCATCGCCCTGCTTGGGGCGCTTGACGCGCCCCCACCTTTTACGCTCTGGATGATTGCGGAATGTTAAAGCGATTTTCTTTAAATCAATATCAAGGACGGGAATGTCAGGCAAGTCTCGGTTAAAATGATGCTTTTGTACCCAAATAAGAAGGCCCCAGCAATCAAAGCTATCGGGGCCTTTTGCCCCCGCTTGCCATGGCAAACCAATATAGGGCAGCGCCCAATGCAGCCCATCGGGCTGTGGGGTCCATTCATTCATGATATTTCCTTTAAGAGAATTAGCGCGTAAGGCTTGGGAACCGCTTAGACGTGTAATTTTCAGCGGGAAAACTTTTATTGCCAACGTCAAGCATGCGTGCCCGCCCCACAACACGGCTGACATCAGCTTCAACTTGCGTTAAAGTCAGAGTAATTGGCGGGTCCATTTGCGGACCTGAGAGATCATTGCTCAAATAAGGCCGATAGGTAATCTCTATCTTTTCGGCACTCTCAACAGCAGCATCCAGATATTTAATCAGCTCACGACTAACATTATCAATTGTAACAGTAATTTCTGGCACCGGCGCTGTGTCAACAGGTGGCAGCTCTAAATCAAAACCCATAGCAATGAAACTAACATATTCATTAGCGTTTAATGGTGCTGTTTTTTCTAATTTGGCTGATAAATCCTGATAATCGCGTACCAAACGCACGCCAATAAGCGCACCATTATCGTCTTTAAATGCGGGATGGCGCAGCTCTAATGTGTGCAAAATAACCACGTCACTTGGACTTGAAGCGTAAGCCTCGGCTAGTGCTGCCGTTAAGGTTGGATCAGGCATTGTTTTTCTCTTCTTTCTCCCATGCTCTATTCGTTGCATAATCAATCGCAATGCCGTTTAAAAAAGAGGCTTCGATTTCATTGGAACGAGCGCGTAAACGTGCAATCTCTGCGAGCAAAGCTTGCGCTTCTGTGAGCTTTGTTTGCTCAGCTTCATCAAGGTTTGAGAGCGCGCGCAATGAATAAAGGTCAGCAAGGGCGTTTTGCTGCTTCCATAACGGCGCAAAGGTTAAAATACGCCGTTCTGCTTCTTGTTTGACCTGGCGAATAAGTTGACTATGTTCAAGCACACCGGCTAGCTCATCTTCACTGACAGCTTTGCCGCCTGCTGGCGGCGTCACCCCGTGAGCAAAGGCATAATAACGACGCTCATTTAAATCAGCGAGATGAATAGGTGCAATGTCGCTTTCAGCAAAATGCAGCGCGCTCTCACATAAATAGGATCTTACATTCATTCTTGACTCCTAGAAGTGAACATTGTTAATTGCAAAACATTATGCAAATTACCCGATTGTGTGCCCGTTTCTCCATAGGATGAATTATAGCCGCAAGCATCAACCCGCCCATCGTCATATAAAACGCTAAGCCCCCAGTCCTTCGTGCCATAACCATACACATTCCAGTCAATAATTTTACCAGATATGCCTATTACCTTTTGAAAGATGCTATTCGTCGATGCTGCATGCCCAATTCCAAGATTGCCTTGAGCGTTATAGCCTGCTGCCCATAATTCATTGCCGCACTGAATAATGCAACCGCCATAATTGGTGCCACCAGCAATTTGTACGCGTGTGATCTTGCCTTGAAACGCACCTTTAGGCTTGAATGGATTATATTGGCTATTCGTATCACCTGTGCCAAGCTGTCCATAGGTATTAGCTCCCCAAAGATAAACTTGTTTTTGATTGGTTAAAGCGCCAATAGGGCCATATCTGCCATCTGTTATAGAAATATCAATCACATTCTCAGACAAAGGATTGCGTAAAACTACTACGCTGCTTTGTGTCCCCTAAACCAAGTTGCCCAGAACCATTATAGCCAGTTCCCCAAACAGAACCATCCGATCGTAACACAAAACCACACCCTACCAAATTTTCTCCGGATCCATCAGAACCAGAAGCAGGGATTGCTTTGATAATATTTTTCATTGCAGCATTTAAAATAGGCGTACTACGATCTACTGTATCCCCAAGGCCTAATTGCCCGTTATTATTTCGCCCCCACACCCACAGTGCGCCATTTTTATCAATAGCATATACATTGTAAGGGTAGCTCGAGACACCAACATCCGTGATATTTTCTAAGGCACCGCAACGCACGGGCGTATATTGATGGGATGTCGTGCCGGTTCCAAGGTTGCCATTGCCTCCATATCCACATGCATAAACGCGCCCATCTGTCGTTAAGAAATAAGCAACACCATAGTCATAATAGCTCGGTTGTCCTGGAATAATGCGTGCTATTTTAATTTTATTTTTAACAAAGTAGTCAATTCTTTTAGCAATAGCACGATTAACCGTATCGCCATGTCCTAATTGACCATAACTATTATAACCCCATGGATAAACTTGGCCCTCTGCGGTGAAAGCGTAATGTTGCATGCCCCCTGAGAATATATCAATAAAACGCACACCAGGATCTTCGCTTGCAACATGGTTTGGCAGATAGATATGCGCTGAACCTGGATCGCCGTTAGAATAATTACTGCCCGTGCCACAGGCTTTAATAAGACCATTGGCCATCAGATAAGTCCGCGTATACCGACTGCCATACCTATTAACTTTGCTAAGCTTCCAGACGCGCCGCGCTGGATCAAGCGCTTGATCTTGCCAAACTGGCCGATTGCCGTTCATTTGTAAAATTTGCGCATTGCTTCCACGGGCAAGCCTTACGGGCTTATGACCATCATGGGTGAGCAAATCTCCTTCTTGCGTCAGTTGATTACTGCCAGCGGCCATTAAATCCCAGTCAGCGCGAATAGGGGGAACATTCGTCACATTCCGCTTCGCAATGAAGCTGGAACCCTTAAACGCAACTGCATCATGACGAACATATTTCTGTGTTGGATCATAAGTTCCTCGCCAATTGATACGGATATTCCCAAGGTCGATCTGCGTCATATTTCCCTCATTTAAATATTGATAATCAGGTGACCATCCTCATTGATGGTAAAATCCACACCCGGCAGTGTGATGAACCATGTGTCAAAGTCATGGGCGTTATAAGTGCCTTGGCCCGTAATAGCCGTGAGCTTTGAGCCATCAGCACGCAAACCATAAAATACGCCAACAGATTGAATGGCTTCAAAGCCATCTTCGCTTTGCTTGACCGCTAGCAGTTTTCCTGCTTGGCCACGAATATCACTTGGTAGATGAAGCGCATGAGCCGCATCTATCGCCGATTGCGCCGATGATTTAGCTTCATCACGCCAGATTTGCGCTTGCGCTAAAGCCTGCATGATTTGCCCTGTTGTCGCGCCAAGATCGTCAAGTTCGCTTTGGATATGCTCCTCGATTTCTTTAATGGTTTTCGCAACGGTTTTTACATCACCACCCTCGGTGGGGACGCTTGTTTCATCATCGCCATGGACCAGTTTATGCAGAATCTTACTATCAGCTTGAACGCGGGCAATCGCTGCCTCCAAACGCTCTTGCAAATTCATAAATGCCTCCTCTCATCTTAAAAAAAACTTGTAAAACAAGCACGCTACGCTAATTTCTTGACATATCATGATAATGTGTAGAGAATAACAGCTTCATGTATAAAGGCGCGCCATGGCTCAATTACGAAAAAAATTCGCAACCCAAGTCGATAGTGAACCTTTAGTTTAAATATATCCTAAACATTGTGGAAGCGTTTGATGCACAAGGCCGTGTAATTGAGAGGCACTTGTTATCAGCCCCTGCGCATCTTCAGTGAGTAATAAATCCAATATGCCTTCATCAAACACGGGGCGTTCACGAATTTCAAGTTCACAGCGAATTTCCCATAATGTACCGGCGAGTAATTGCGCTTGAAATTGCTGCGTAAAGCGCGCTTCTTGCATCAAGAGCCCAAGCCCGCCTAAAAGCTCAATCTCAAACCACGCGCCACCTTCTTTGGCTTTCCAGTGATACCAAGCTTCAAACAGTGCAAATTGATCATGACGCATAATCCAACGCACCGTCACACGGCTTGGCACCTGCGTAAAACGTCGCCTTTGCCTTGCTGGACCTGCTTCCATCTCCGTGCGTAAAATGGCATCAGAAGGTTGAATACTATAGCCATCAATTGTTGGCAAAGGCAAGGTCTGTGGCCATGAAATCATCGATAGCTCCCTGCTGCTGGATTAAGCCCGTAGCGACGCTCTAAGGTGGGTGCTAAACCTTCCCCACGGGCAACATTGCGCGTCATTTGGCTCTCAATCTGCTCAATGATAATATCAAGTCTACTTCCTCCATCGGGACGCTTTGAGCTTCGTGTTTTGGCTTGAACACCCGCAGCATTATTGTGAACATGAACCTCGACTTTGCTAGCGCCACGCTGTTGAAGACAAGCACCTAAAAGCCGCATTTGCTCAGGCGTAAACACCGTCTCACCACGTTTGGCAATAATCGGTACCTCATTGCCAATAACACCGCCGCTATGGAATTTATGTGCACCGGCAAAGGCGGCGGGATTAACGCTTCTGCTCTCAAGCGTGTCACGCCCAATAACGCCGCCTGTATGTGCTAAACCGAACAATGAACCAAAATTAAAGCCTCCAAAAGCATTGGCTAATGGCTCAATAATGCTTTTGCGAATTTGTAAGCGCACAAGATCTGCAATGATGGAATCGATAAGTGATTTAAAATCGAGTTTGCCGGTGGTTACAAAACTCACAAGGGCATCTTCCATGCCCTTAAAAGCATTTTTGACCAAGTTTTCTGTTTGCGCAGCCATATTTTGTGCATCATTAACGATATCTTGAAAGCCACGTTTTAACCCATCAGCCCAGTATTTTGAGTTTTCTAAATCTTTTTGGCGCGCTTCCTGCAGCATATGCTGAAAAACTTCCTCAACTTGCGCACGGAACGTTGCATAGCTAGCACTTGTTTGATCAAGCCCTCTTAATGCTTCTTCTCGCCATTCAATCGCCCTTAACGTTGCTTGCTCGGTTTCTGATTTTAATGCATTATAAGCACGCGTGATGTCCTTTACTGTGTCAGACTGGCTTCTTGTTGCTGTCTGCGCTGATTGGTCCGCTTGCTCCAGTTCATATTTTCGGCTGATGAGATCGCGAATATGCTGTGCGTATTCTAATGTTTCCGCGCTTTGATCCTTGGTTAAATCAATACCTAAACGACGCAAAACTTGTTCTTGCTCGTTAAGGATACGCGCATCTTTAAGAGCATCCCCCTCAAGCGAACGTGCTTCAATAACGCGCTTTAATGCTCTTTCTTCATCCTCCAGTCGCTGAATATAAGAGTGAATTTTTTCTTCTTGCTTATCATCGCGTTGTTTTGGCGCCATTGCTTGCGTTGGCGCTTGAGGGGTATCAGGCTTAGCTTGTTCTGCTGCGTTTTGCGTGACGCCAGAGCGTAATTGATCAATCGCAGCGCCTGCGCGTCTAGCAGCGAGTTCTGCCGCCTTGAGCGCTAAAACTTGTTCTTGAATTTCTTTGGCATTTTTTGTGAAATCCGGATATTTAGCGGCCAATGCCCAAATGGCCTCTTGATATTGATCAACGCTAATTCTGCCTTTTATGAACGCTCCTCGAATATAGGCTAAGTCCTCATCGAGCTGAGTGCCAAACCTGGAAAATTGATCCCAAAATCCGCCAATTGCTCCGCGTTGCAATTGATATGTAACATCGCGAATATTCTCTTGCGCAATCTGGAGTTTTTCTGTCAAACGCGCCAAGGCTTCGTTGCGAGAAGCAGTATTTAATTCTTCAATATTATCCGTTGTCTTCTTTAAACTCGCGCGTAACTCCTCCATTTCCGCGGCATGGTCTTTGGCGGCTTTTGCCGCTGCATCATGGCCTTGAGCTAATTTATAAAGCGCAAGACCAGCTAGAACGATAATCCCCGCAGGACCGCCGAGTAACATCATCACGCTGCGCAAACCGGCCATCGCCAATGTTGCTAACTTCGTTGCACCTTCCACAATCACCATTTTTGCAGCCGTTGCCGCCGAGACCTGCGCCATTAAGCGAAAACCAGCGACAGCGCCTGCATTGCCTAATATTGCAACATTCATGGCTGCAATTGCAGCACTTACTGTTCGAGCAATTAAAATCGCCGCAAGACCTTGAACCGCAAGATCTAAATTGCGGGCAAGCAAGGATAAAGCACTGGCTGCTGTGCGTACCACTGTGCCTAGTACTTCACCAATCATATGCGCTGCTTCGGCCCCGCCATCGGTTAAATCCTTCAGCTCACCTGCCACAGCTTTAAGGGCATCGTTAAGCCCGCCGGCACCAACCTCGCGGGCAAATTTTGCAAAATTATCGCCAATATTGCTGATAATTCCATTTAAGGTTTTCATTTGCTCCGACATGGCACCCGCAAATTGCACCTGCCCAATTTTGCGTAGATACTGCTCAATTTCCTGCGCATTTTTGCCAATTGTAGTGGTTACCCCTTGAAAGGTGAAAGCAACCTGCTCGCCTTGCGTGCTTGCCTTAATACCAAATTCCTTAAGACGTTCAAATTCTCCTGTTACAGCATCAGCAATCGCCTCAATAAATTGCATCAGATCTTTACCCATGGCGGAGGCTGTATTGCCATAAGAGGCCAATGCTTCTCGTGACGGCTCAAGCCCTAAGGCTTTTAATTTGATAAAAGCCTCGGTAAGTTGCTGCACGTTAAAAGGCGTTGAAGAAGCAAGGTCTTCAACCATTTTAAGCGCATCATCCGCTGCAGCTGCAGAGCCAGTGACTGTTTTTAAGCTGGCTGAGAGCTTTTCAAATTCACGGTTAGTGGAAACAATAAAACCAAGCGAGCGACTAATACCAGAAATACCCGCATAAGCACCCACAAGCGTTGCAGCTTGACGGAAAACCCCATTTAAAGCTCGGGCTGATGCATCAACGGCTTTAAGGCTTGCATTGGCTGGGCGTGTGGCATGAGTGATCTTGTCAAAAGCTTGAGGGCCTTCGCGCCCTAAGCGATTAAATTCACGTCGCACCTCTTCGCCACCAACGGTCGCCAAACGAATGGATAGTTTTTTAGTTGCTGCCGCCATCCTTGTTGATCTCTTTCAGCGCCAGAAGCGCTCCCATAGCGACTTCTGGCAACAATTCAGCCATGGCTTGCGGTTCATAACCAAGTGAGCTGCTGAGTTGCAATGCCGTCTCTAAAGGAAAGCGTTCATGGATTTGTGTGACTAATTTGCAGGCGATATCAAAAGCCTGCCAGCCTTCTAATGTTTTTAAGCTGTGCTCATAATAGGGGCATTGTTTGCCGTTTTCACCTTTTTGCCCCCTCGCGCAGGCTCGGTCTTGTTCAGCGCAGTTGCTGCAATATCTTGGCCCGTCTCCGAAGTGCCACCGGATACGAGCCCGTAGGCGTTTTTTTCCGATTCCAACATTTCGCGCAGCCCCGTATATTGCTGACGAAATGTTTCGGCAATCACCCAATAGGCAGCAAATAGTTCTTCGATTTTTTCAGACGTCACGCGTGCTGATGCGTCGCTATCAGCCTCACAAATGCCTTCCCATTCAATAATACCGGCACGCGCTAGGCCAAGTGTTAAATATTGTTCAGCTAAAGCCTCACGCACATTGCTATCCTCAAGATTGGGCAAATCTGACTGCACCACGCCAACATCTTTTTGTGCACGGTAAGCCTCGCCAAGGATTTGTAGTTTCTGGTTCATGAAAGCACGCGCTTGATAAAATATAGCACTTGTGCAAGGGCGAACCTTCAAGCGCACTTCAAATCCAACATCAAGCCAATAAGGCTGCGTCGGTAGCGATAATTTAAGCATTAAGTATAATCCTCTACATCATTAGTTAGGGTAATGGTGAGCATTTTTCCAAGTGTTGCGTTTTTAGCCCCTTGAAAATCATAAGAAGCTTCAATGCCCCCCGGGCCACTAATGCTGCGTTTTGGTTTGGGCAGATAAACTTCATGGGCTGTCATTGTGAGTTTGTGATCTTCATCAATTGCGTAAGCAAGCTCAATATCAATTGGCGTGCCAGAACGGGCTAAATCCATCAGCGTATTATCGCCGTACCGCAACGAAATAGAGCCTGTGAGCGCACTCATGCCAGGGTCAATCGCCTCAACCTTGCCATCATCGCGAATAGTCTCAATCTTCTCTAGATTATTGCTATAAGTCAGCGACGCGGCTGTGACATTGGCAAGCAGAGAACCGGCACTTTTAATTGAGCCTTGAAATTGCGAAAAGCGGCTATAAGCTGCTTGTGTTGGATTGGTGGCACGTGTTTGTCTTGCAGCAACTTCCGCTTGGCCCATCAGGCCTATTGTCACTTGTGCTTCACCTGATCGTTGAAAATTAAAGGCGCAGCTATTGGCACGCACACCGGTAAAAAGCGGATAGTCTGGCACATCAGGCAAACCAATCTCTAAGCTCAAGCTTGGCAAATTGACTTTGCCAGATGTAAAACTGTGCGTATAGTTGTCGGTTCCTGTTGTTGTCGGTGCTCCAAATAAGGCTTTCAGCCAATAACCAATATTGCGAAGATCAACTGGTACGACAATGTCACCATCAACGTTGATTACATCTTGGAAAGGCGCCGTTGGATCTCGACCTAAACCGAGAACGCTTGACTCAATTAAGCCTTGTTCGCTATCCAGCGAGCTTGAAATAAATGGAACCAGATTATAATCACCGGTTAACCGCGGCTCACCATATGTTTTCTCAAAGCCAAGCAAAAGCCGAGCATTCCAGCCATAAGCACGCGCCATATTTCTCTCCTATTTGTGTCGTTAAATGAGTGGGCTTTCCGTCACATATTCCAAAATGACGGGCAATGTAGCCGCTTTAATTGTCGCGCCACCCTCAATGGGTTCAGTCAAAACTTCAGGGCTCCCAAGACTTAAAATATCGATGACGCCGTCAAGCGTTCCTGCACGGTTTAATGCAGCACCAATCTGCATAAGAAGCTGATCAAACGCGCTATCACGCTGCGTACTGTCGGCCTTTTGCACAAAGACCTCAATTTCAGCGCGGTGCTTATAGATATAGCGTGGCGGCGAAAGCAAAATATCCGGCTCGCCCAGATCACCATCACGCAACACCACAAGCCCGCCTTCAGGGATAGCCGTTTTCAGCACTTCATTGCGAAGAACACGAATAGCGGGCAAGCCTTGCTGCAGACATAAAAAAAGGCCCTGCAAAGCCTGTTCGCGTTTTGATGTCATTTCTAATCTTTCCAATATTTGACGATTAGCTCAGGGATACGCCTGTGCCATTTTGCGGCTTCCGGCTCAAAGCGGATGAGCTTTGGCATTTTGACTTGCGGCACCACCATCCAGAACATCACCACCGATGTAAGACCACGACCGGATTTAAGCGCCGATTGACTGGCTTTTCTAAAACCCCGCAGATCACCTGTTTTGCGGCTGTAAGAGGCTCGCATATTTTCAGCAACGAGCAAAGACGGGCCGCGCGGACGATAGACAAAACGCAACTTAATCCCGCGTGCTTTTTCAAGATTACCGGGCGTAACACGTTTACCCAGAACCTTCTTTGGTGCATTCGGGGTTGGAATAGCCAACCAAAAACCATCTTTTCCTTTGATCACTTGGCCTTCTTCAAAACCCTCCATGATCTTGGCTGCTTTGGTGTAAACCATGCCAGCGGCCTTTAGGCTTGTGCCTCGTTTCGGATAGACGTCACCGCGCCATGATTTAGCCAAGCGCGCGCCAAGACCGGCTGCAACCACTTGTGTGCGTAGAGTGTTTTTAAGGCCCGTTGTGACGATGCGGATGGCTCCAGTTACAGCATGTTCAGCCTCTAATAATTCAGCTTTTAAATATTGCTCCAAATCGCCTTTCATGGCTGCTTGCAAGCGCATTTGAGCACCTCCATTTTCCACACCAGATGATGTGCATCGCACAGTGGCTCGCCCTGAATGCGATAGGCAGCACCCTCAAGGATAATTTCATCACCTGCTTTTGGCTTAGCAATCTCCGTTACCCGTACCTCTATTATGTTGGTTGGGGTGTGGATTTGCGCTTCCCGAAAATCAACGATCTGATCCGGTGATTTCAGGATAACTTTGATAGCTGTATCTTCGCCATTCACTCGGTAGAGCGCATCCAGACCCAAGCGATCAAACAGTCGATCTACCGCCTGTTTGAAACTTGGGATCATGAGGCATTATCCTGTTCATAACGTTTCCAAGCCTGATCGCGCTGCTCTTGGCTGATATCACGATCCAGCACATGTTCCAGTGCTTTGACCAAAGGCTTGCCGTCTTTACCAAAGCCGCTAGCATCCAATACAGCGATGGCATCCATAATGCTCAAAATATCTGCATCTCGTTCATTGTTTTCCGGCTTTTTAATCAACATTTCCTGCCCAATCGGCTCGGCAAAATCACGTGCAATTAAAGCATTCGCGCCTGTGTCATCAAGTTTAATTATTTTTCCCGGTTGGACAGTACCATCGGGCGTTTGAAGCGATATTTTTGCTATAATCTCCATCGGCGATCTCCTTTTAAGCGACCGTTGCACATAAGGACGCATTGGGGCGATAAGGCACGATAAGCGGCGCAGATTGCAGCAAAAGCCACCGCACCGCCGGATCTTCCTCCAGCCATGATTTTGAAAAATACCGCACGGCTTTAAACGAAGCCTTCTCGTCCATGATCATGCCATAGCAGCGCGTGCCTTCTAATTGCTCACGGCTGACAAGCACAACTGTAGCGTCAGGCAATAGGTGCCGCAATTGCCCGTTATCATTGATGTAGACGTCATTATAGACATAAAAGTCAAAATCCCCGATAGAACCAACATAGCGTGCTTTCTCCTGTCCTTGGCCACGGATAATTGGATCGGTTGAAATGGTCGCAGCTGTGCCGCGACGGATTTCTAGTTGACCGATTACTTGTTTGTTTTTGCGAAAATGGCGCCATGCCTTGGGATCCATGATCACATGGCGTGCCACAGCTCCCGATTTTTCTTGGATTAAGCCGGCCCAATCTTCTAAATGGTCTAAGGCAGGGGCATCAATGTTGCTCCATTTCACTGCTCCGGTAAGAGCCAGAGTCAAAGCTGGATCACGTTTAAAATCGACGATTTTTGTTGGATAATCCTCACCGGAAACAGTCACCGTTCCTTTAGTTAAAGCTTCAGCCGCCATCACTTCTTCACGACGTGTGAGATTTTCCACCTGATTACGCAAGGCACGGGCGACCGCAGCCTCTAAACGACGGTTTGCAGGCAATGCGCCACCAATTTTCTCACCAATACTGCGTTTGAGCGGCGTATTGGCATCAAAGCGGCGTTTGTCTTTCACATAAGCAGGCTTAAAGCTTTGCGTTGTAAAGCCTTCATTGGCGACAACACGGCCCGCAACAAAAGGTGATACAAAGGGTGCAAGGCGAGGCTTTGACTGATCAATGTCAAAGTGAATCTCCTCTGCTTCCTCGGTTTGAATCGAACCAAAAAACGTATCAAGCAAAAAGGAGGCTGGCCGCTCTAAATATTCCACGGTGCGGTTTAAAACGAATGTAGAGAAAATATTGACCATGGTTAAACTTCCTGGTTATGCCGTAAAAATAAAGTAGAAGGCCCATTGACGCGCCAAGAGCTACAAACGCTTGCCGCATCATGCCCAGTCCCATAGGTCAGGACATTGCTGTTAAATTCACCGGAGTGATAAACCACAGCCTTGATATCGCCTTGAGTGGTGTCAATGGATTGCGCGAGAATACAGACTGGTTTCTCTGTGCCATCCGTCGCACTCGCATCACTTAGCGTATAAGCGCCTGAGGCAGTCATGCGCCCAAGCACAGCGCCGCGCGGATAGGCTTTACCGCCAGTAATGGTTTCAACGCGTTGAACAATAGGAAATTCACCGGCAATCAGATTATCAGCTGTGTAAGATCCTTGATCAGTAAAGCCACCGGCATATTTAGAATAAGCATTCATTGTTTTTCTTCCTTTGCATTAATAAGCAGCAAGCCGCTTAGCAACGGACTCTGCATCGTCGTCTTCATCTTCAAGGCACGCGCTAATTTCAGGATTGGGGATAGCGGCCATGGCCGCGTTAAACCCTGACACCCCATCACGAGAAGCGGTCTCACAAGGCGCTTTAGCCAAAAGCGACACTGCAGCGCTAACACTCATATCCGTTTCAAAAGCGAGATATTGCGCAAGCTCTGTTCGCGCCTTAGCTGCTTCATCAGAGAGAATAGCCTGCACGCGGCTACGTTCATCCATTGTCGCGTTTTGCCTAACGTCATGTTCAAGACTGGCGGTTAAATCGGGATAAGCCTCCCGCAGGCTTTTAATATATCAGCCATGCTCGTTTCCTTCGGGTTTGCGTTTATAGAATGCAGAGGCTCCTCAACAAACTGAGCGTTGATTTCCTGCAAGAGTTTTTCAAATGAGCCGATACGATCAGCAAGACCTTGGCGTACAGCAGCTTCACCGATTAACACATCGCCGCTGCCATAGTGGTTTTGTACATGGCTTGCCGATACATTGCGGTATTTGGCAACCGCTTCAACAAAGACAGTGGCCATTGCATCAATGCGCTGTTGCAGCCGCGCGCGGCCGTCATCAGTATCTGGATCAAGCCGTTTATAAGGGCTTTGTGAAGACACAACTTCCACGGCGTCGTCACCCTTATTGCCACGATAAACGCCGACCACGCCAATAGAGCCAAGAGCACTGGTTTTAGACACCACGATTTCATCCGCGGCGGCGGCAATCCAGTAAGCACCAGAGGCAGCATCACCAGAGGCGTAGGCAATGATCGGCTTAATCCCGCGCGCTTCATGAATCATATCAGCAAATTCAGCGCAGCCGTTCACTTCACCGCCTGGAGAGTCAATATTCAAGACAATGGCCTGAATATCCGAGTTCTTAAGCGCGTGCGTGAAATCCTTGGCCAGCAATTCATAAGAAGAAGCACCACTGACTTGCGTGAAAAGATTGGCATAACGAAAAAGCGGCCCCACCACGGGTAGGACCGCTATGCCATCTCTTATTTCAAGGCGATAACTGTTTTGCAACTCTCGTCCGAGTTTTGCTGCCACCGCTTCCGGCGGTGCATTTTGCTTTGCCGCAATTTCTAAAATTGCCGTTAGCGCTGCAGACGTAATCGCCCAAGGCTCAGCGGTAGCTTTATTCCATAATCTCATCTTTATCATCCTGCTGTCGGTGTACCAGCGGCGTTGGCATCGTTAGTCCCAACTCCTTCATCTTAGCCTGTTCACGGGCCCGCTGTTCCAAAACGTCCTCCCAATCCAAGCCTTGTGATGCACATTCTTCTTCTAGAGTTGAGAGGCCATTTTCCCGCGAATACGAGAGGCTTCTGCCTCTTTGACAGGGTCAATCCAGCCGCGACCAGGGCCAATCCATTTCGAGCGCGTCCAAGCATGCCGGTTTTGATAAAAGTCGGGGGCTTCCACCAACCCTTTGCCAATGGCTTCCTCCAACCACAATTCATAGACGGGGCGCGCCCAATAAGTCGCTAACCACTGCCGACGCCCCATGAAAAATCGCCATGCCTCCATGAGTGCGGCTCGTGCACTGGAATAGTTGGTTTTGGAAAAGTCCTTCATCAATAATTCAAACGGAATATTGAGCCCCGCACCGATATGACGCAGTACATTTTCAACAAATTGTCCATAGCCACTATTGGGGCGGCTAGGCGTAAAAGGTGATACTTTATCACCCGGAAAGACTGGAATAATCGCACCTCCTTGCAACCGAACCTTCCATTCATTGCGTGCGGCAAGATACTCATCAACACTGCCACCAAACATTTCACCGATGGCCTCACTATCAAGCGGGGTTTCAATGAATGCCGCGATCATGGCATTGACAACCGCGGCTTGGAGTTCACTCCGCTCATAGTGATCAAGCATTTTAAACAAAGGCATAATGCTGGTTAAAAGCGGCTTGCCTCGTCGTTGCGCGATCCGCTCATGTGTGTGAAGGTGCAGAACGCGCCGCCTCCCAAAGGCTGTCTCGACCGGTACACGTTGCCAATCTTGCGATGCGCTTGCAGAAGAAGAAACATCTGCCGGATGATGTTTGCGAATCCAATAGGCTTTGGGTGCACCGTAAATATCAATTTCAATGCCGCCACGCAGCGATTGCGTGTCCGGCCTATCCTCTGGATTGCTTAAGCGATCTGGCTCGATCAATTGTAGGGCCGTCGCAAAGGGCCGGTCTTTTAACCACAGTGGCAACGCCAAAGCCTCACCATTGAGCATGGATGAGCGATAGATTTGCGCCGTTAATCCTGCAAAAGTCAGCGATTTCGCCGCATCGCAATCCATGGTATCCGCCCAGCTGCGCCATAAAGCTTCCACTTGACGCGCCCATGCATCAGCCCATGCTTTATCCCACCCAAGCGTGCGATAGTCGGGCTGTGCGGCTAACCTTAGCCCTGTACCAACAACATTATCGGTGAGGGTTTGAAATGCACCAGAGGCAACGCCATGATTGCGCACAAGATCTCGCGAACGTGAGACCAAAGTGTTCAGCTCAGAATTTAAGTCGCTATCAGCAGATCCTGTCGCGGGCAGCCATGAAGCCAGTTCTCTTGCTGTCATAGAGGCTGCGCGGTGCGCCGTGTCGGATTGGCCATTATGACTGCTCATGCTTAAAACTCCACATAAAGGGCTTTGCGACCAAAGCCCCGTTGTTTGCGGTCGATTTTAATTTTCAACTGTAAGATATATTTTTCTAGTTTCGGCGCATCGATATTTTGATAGGTCACCGCCCCATAGCCGCCTATATTGACTGAGACTTCTTTACTGCCCGTCATCAGCAAGTGATAGGCGTTTTCTGCCTCATCAAGCCGACTTTTCAATGTAACTAAATCTGTCATGGCATTTGCCTATTCCCTGTCAGAGCTACGCCCTTTCTCGCCTCTTGTCCTCACAAATACGGATCGTCAGCCATCTGAACAGGCCGCTGTTTCAAGCGCTCGTTCAAAACCCTTACTTCCTTTGTCTCTGTTCGTTGCGTTTGAATCTGTATTGCTGACACAGCTTTACCCAAGACTTCTTCCAGCTGTAACCAATGGCGTTCAGAAAAGCGGTCTAAGCCATAAATACTGGCAGCAGCGCGCGCATAAACGCGGCAATCCAGCGCCTCATTATGGCGCGTTGGATCTTTTTCCCAAACAGCCCGCGGATAACCGTGATGCACGCGAATGATCTGTCGCTCCGCTGTCAGCTGCTTGAAATATTCTTCCGCATATTGCGGAAAGTGACAGCTTCCTGCCGGATATGGCATGCCGTCTTTCAATTCAGCCTCTGAGGGCCAGTCCAGTTTCAGCCAACGGTACAGTTCAACCTTGGCGACCGGGCCTGAAATATTCCAAACACGAAGACCGCGCCTGCGACCGCCAACATCGGCTTTTGAGACGCTCAAAATAAGCGCTGTATCCCGATCTTGACCTTTGATGGCCACAACGGTACGCGGCTGGCTAGCCCTTGCGCCGCCCGCGCCCCAAACCGCCTGTGGCTGGCCCTTCACCCATGCATAGACATCTTGCGTGGCATAACCAGAATCCACGGCCATCACACGAATGGGCATAGTGTGGCCAGTTTCATGCGGCCAATCACGACGCAAAACCTCTTCTAATCTCTGCCATACCTCACGACGTGCCGTGTCACCATCGAGCACAATGTAATCGACAGACCAGCTTTGTTTATCGCGACCCCAAGCAACCACCTCACATTCAAGGCGGTCTTTTTGCACATCCACACCAGCAGTTAAAAATAAGCCTGTCTTGGGCACAACGCTTTGCGCGTAAGTTTCCCGCCGCGCATAAAAAGTCGCTCCCAGTCTGGCGCTTCATGTTCTTCTTCAAACGGCTCACCCAGAACCGTGTTGACAAAACTTTTCATCAATTCAGGGTGCTGTTTGGCTTGTTCAAACATACTTGCTGCATCTGACCAACTAAACCAACCGACGGGGCTATAAAGTGAAGAAAGATGATAGCCAACTGTTTGGCCATCACCTTGCGTTGCTGCTACCCACTCGCCTTTAGCGAGCATCTCCGTTTTGTGATATTCTTCAATCAAGGCTTCACAAGATTCACATTCATAGCGCACATCACGCGGCTGACCTTCAACCCAACGCAGCTGCGAAAATCGGAGCGGCTGCTTATGGCCACAATGAGGGCATGGAACGTGGAAATAACGCTGATCGGAATGCTCAAATTCCCGTGCGATGCGCGATACGCCTTTTAAAGTTGGTGTGCTCACAAGAAAAACCTTACGACGCCTTTGAAAGGTCGCACTACGGCGTTCTGCCAATAAAATCGGATCCCCTTCGCCCTCAACGTCACCCGGATAGCCGTCCACCTCATCCATGAACAAATAGCGCGCCGGCATTGAGCGCAACCCCACCGCTGAATTGGCTCCTGTCATCACCAAAACGCCGCCCGGAAACTCCTTTGACAACACCGTATTGCCAGAATCTCTTGAGCGCGCAGGTTTCACCCGCGCTTTCAACTCAAAGCAATCTTCTAAAAGCGGATCAATCCTTTGTTTGGAATTTCGCTTCGCCATCTCGACTGTCGGCGCAACTGCCATCATTGGACCGGGAGCCATATGGATGACATAGCCGATCCAATTATTGCCCGCTTCTGTACCGCCAATTTGTGCACCCTTCATGAACACAACGCGCTGGGCGCGCTGATGCGGCGAAAGCTGATCCATGATTTCGCGCAAATAGGGCGTGCGTTCCGTGCGCCAACGCCCGGGCTCTGCAGCTGACTTTGGTGATAAAAAGCGATATTGGTCCGACCACTGCGAAATACTCATAAAGCATCAGGCTTTAAGCCCTCTGCCCAAGCCTGCTCAACTGTTCGCGATCCCTCAAACAAAGTACCTGATATCCATTATTGTTTAAAGTTTACCTTGATCCCTCCCAGCTCTTCCAAATGCTCACGAACATAGCGCTCCAGCGTCACATGTAATAGGTGTGCATCCGTACCAAGTTCGGTGGCCATTTGGCTGGAAATTCTTGCGGGCCATGTCTGCCACGCATCGCGTTCCTGACGCGCCAGCCGAAACACATGCGCAATAGCCTCGTTACGGTCAATCAGCTCATTTTTTAATTGCTGAAGACGCACACGATTGGTTTGCGCCTTTAAAACCTCATTAGCGGTTTTAGCCTGCATATAGGTCGTGCCGCCTGATGTGACTGGTGTGCCATGTTCTCTCAACGTTGCTTCGACCGCTTTCACCGCTGCTGCGGGGGGACTGGGTTTAGTCTTTATCGTCTGCTTTATTTGCGGCTTAACTGTATTGGATAACCACTCTCGATCAGCGCGCTCACCATCAATCGTCCCATCCGATTCAGCTGTAATCCGCCCTTGTTTTATGGCTTTGCGTACCGCCGTATCGCTCACACCACGTTGCCTTGCATAGGCGCGAATAGATAAGCCCATATCCTTTCCTTTACCGTCAAAATTGACTTGATAATGCTGCTCTTTGAAGCATTCATGACTGTGTAAAAAGAAGGAGCTACCCTATGACGACACAACAGCAAAACGAACAACCAACAAAGCAAAGACACATTATCACGCTCCCAAATCGCCCTGAAACGCCTAAGCCAGCACAAAAAACAACAAAGAGAACACAAATCATTGCGCTTTTAAGTCGCCATGAAGGCGCGACCATTGAAGAACTTATGACACTAACCAATTGGCAGCAACATACAGTCCGCGGCTTTTTCTCAAGGGTCATCAACAAACTTGAAGGCTTTGCGCTCTCTTCGCAAAAAATAGACAGTGAGCGACGCTATTATCTTAAACAATTATATAGTACAGCAGATAAAGTTTCATAGATCTCCATTGGCTATGAGGTTTTATCTATTGCGCCTAGGCGCTTTTTTTCTACCTCTTCAAAGGCTTCATTTGTATCTGACAAGCATGCCTGTTTGCCAGTCATTTTTTGCCAGCGACATATGATCACATCGACATATTTGGGGTCTAATTCCATCAATCGCGCTTGTCGGCCTGTATGCTCTGCCGCGATCAAAGTTGATCCCGAGCCGCCAAAAGGATCAAGTACAATATCTTGCGATTTGCTTGAGTTTTTAAGCCCGCGTATCACAAGGTCAACCGGCTTCATGGTGGGGTGCAAATCATTCTTTTGCGGCTTGTTGTAAAACCAAACATCACCTTGGTCACGGGCGCCGCACCAATAGTGATCATTGCCTTCTTTCCAACCATAGAGAATAGGCTCATATTGCCGCTGATAATCCGAACGGCCAAGCGTGAAGGTGTTTTTCGCCCAGATGATGAAGGTCGACCATTTGCCACCCGCCTTACGGAAAGCGCTTTGCAGCGTATCAAGCTCGCTTGAGCTCATGCAGATGTAGAGAGCACCTTTGGTATGCTCCAGCATGTTTTTACACGCTGCTGTCAAAAACGCTTCAAAATCATCACCCAAATTGTCGTTCATGATCGTGCGGCCAGCCTTGGTGCTGCTTTTAGCACGCTGTTTATCCTTAGCTGTATAACCATAATTCACATTGTATGGCGGGTCGGTAAAAACCATATCGGCCAACGCGCCTGCCATCAGCTTTTGTAGGTCAGCTTCAACGGTGGCATCGCCGCAGAGCAAACGGTGCTCGCCCATAATCCAGAGATCGCCTAAACGGCTCACCGGTTGCTCCGGTACTTCTGGAATATTATCATCAAGTGCGACTGTTTCATCATCATCTAAAGATAATAAATCATCCAATTCCACATCGTTGAAGCCTAATAAGTCCAAGTTAAAATCTTCATCAACAAGGCTTTGCAGCTCTAAGCGCAATAAATCCTCGTCCCAACCGGCATTTTCAGCGATCTTATTATCGGCAATCACCAAGGCGCGACGTTGATTATCGGTCAAATGCTTCAGCATGATGGCTGGTACGGTTGTAAGGCCCAATTTTTGCGCGGCCATCACTCGACCATGGCCTGCGATGATAACATGATCGCCGCCAACCAGTACCGGATTAACAAATCCAAACTCAGCAATCGAGCCTGCAATTTGCGCAACCTGCGCATCGCTATGGGTGCGAGCATTGCGCGCATAGGGAATGAGCTGCTCGAGCGCAATCTGCTGAACATTGAGATCCATTTTTAAACCTTTTTGTGTATTCGTGATGCGCAAACCAGCTGCAAACTGCGAACCAGTTTTTGCACCCTGACGCTAGGCAAATGCCGCGCGCTGCCCGCCCGCATAGGGTGCAGCCCTAGGGAGGACCCGCGGTCAATAATTTTTAGAAAATATAGGAAAGAAATCATCAAATCAGCATAACACATAGTGCCGCGATTATAGCTCTTAACATAGCTTTTCTTGTTGCATTTGTCGAATAGAAAAATGTTGCAACACTCATTTTTTTTCACTCTCCAAGCGCGCTACGATTTTTGCCAAGGCAAGCTGCGATTTACGCCACGCTGTGCTACGATCACACCCCATCTCCCCACAAATCAGCTTCCAAGGTCTCCGTGCAGCACGCTGCCAAATCAAGTGACGCTCGGCCTCAGAGAGCCAACTCACCCAACGTGAGGTTTCTTCCATGCGAGAAATCGCCTGCGGCGTTGCCTGAAGCCGTAATGGCTCAAGCTCGCTATCTGCTATTTCCTCACGTGAGCGAACAATTTGTGGCCATGCCTCCAAATAACCGCGCGCACGGACGGGCGGCAGTCTCTTGAGCGTTAACATGGCTTCTTCAAATCGGCCTGCCACAAGTTTTTCATTCCAATCTGTCATGATGCTATCCTCCCTATTGATCAAGCTTTAGGCTGTGCGTGTTGTGCCAAAGCGTGGTGCAGAAGCGCCAGCGCATCGGCCTCATTGTCGTCTTCGGGTCTATGTCCAAGCGCCCGCACAGCGTTGATAACAGCACTTTTGCCTGCATTGCCCTTGCCAGTGATGAATTTCTTGATCGTGCCGACCGGTACGCCCTCATAGGGAATATTTTGTTCTTCACACCACGATGTGAGGGAGGCTAAAAGTCCGCCATAGGCATGAGCGGCATCAACCCCAAGATGCCTACGGACTTCCTCGAAATAAATAGCCTCAATACCGTCACAGACGCTGTGTGTCCCGTTAAGCCAGCGTTCAAAGCGCAAGTAACGCATGCCACCGCCTTCAAAGCGACGGGGACGAAAATGCGCTGTGCCACTGATGATGCGCCCATTTTGATTGCAAAGCGCCCAACCTGTGGTGGTGCCAAGATCAAGGGCAAGCAAAATTGGTTGAGTGGTTTGTGCATTTTCTGCACGTACCAGTAATTGATCCTTTTCAGTTTGTCGGGAATTTCGACGAACTGGAGTTGTCAAGAAATCCTTGATAACTGAATTGGGTTTGAATTTTTCCATTGAGACCTCTTGATTGGTTGTTGATACTGATTGGGGGGGATGGCAGGACTTATGCTTCGTATAGGCACAGCGTTTACGCTCATGCCTATACGTAAGTATAGGGTTTCCCCTATAAGTCCTCTTTTTAAGGTAATGCTTTGATTTGATTGAATTATTTGTATTTTCAGAAGTCGTAGTGGTAAGTCGTAGGCCTACGACTTCGACTTGCATTAACCTATTGATTTTGCTTGATTTAAGTCGTAGTGAGGACGAAGTCGTAGTACTATGACTACGACTTATTTGACCTTTGATGGGTAAACATATGGAGTCTATCCGCAGGGCAAAACTATGCATTTTCGCCCTCCGGATAGATCCATATTTTTGGATTTTCGACTTCTTTAGAAAGACCGGAATGAGGGCATTTGAAATGCGTTGGCAAGACAGAGAGGCCTTCACTTAAAACCTCTCCTGTCTGCTCATCAATAAACATCTCATGGCCGAAAAGCATGCCTTCGACACAGAGATAGCCAAAGCGTGAGCGCACCGGTGGAAAGCCATGATCGGCAAAATCACGGCGGTATTTGAGATAGCCCTTGGTGGCTAAAACGCTGATGCGCTCGCGAATGGTATAACGGCTGCCTAGCCCGCTCTTATTCTCAAATGCCTCACAAAACTGGGTTGTGGTATAAAGCCGCCCCTGTGCTGCCTCATCAAATAATAGGGACAAAATAACATCATGCTTGCGATTACGTTCTGCATCATATTTGGCACCCATATCGGCTCGCACAAGACGCTCATTTAAGGGGTTCAATTCAATCCATTGACCGCCTGTTTTATCGATCGTTTTTATTGGCAAGCGTGGCCCGTTTCGAAGCTCAAATATCAACTGTCGATGCGATTGGTTCTCCTCTGGCTGAAACATGATGAGGCCAGTGCTGTAATAGCCGCGCAGACTGCTGGCTCCGGAAAGCGCCTGAAACGGGTCTTCTTCCAGCTGTTTCTTTTGGATTTTGCGTGTATGATGGGCGAGGATAATCCCAGCATCAGGATTGACCAGCGCACGTAAAGTATCGAGCCGTTGCTGCAAGAAAAACAACATGGCCGGATTATCATTTTCGCCAGCATCCCCTTCACCGCCATCAAAAACGTTTCTAAGTGGATCTACAACGATAATATCGACACCCAACGCACCAAAATGGTGATGAATGGTTCCAACCGTCGCTGCCACGCCCTGATCATTGAGCAACATTTTAAATTGCGGTGTAATGACGAGATTTTTGCGAATAAAAGACAGCAGCGCGGCCTCAAAGGTCATATTTTGCAATCGCTCACGCAAATAATGATAGCCAATCTCCGCCTGCAGATAAAAGATCCGCAACGGCCGTGGTGGTGTCATGCCAAGGAAGGGAACACCCGCCGCCATATGGGCGAGCAATGAGAGCAAAAAATCACTTTTGCCGACCTTTGGCGCGCCAGCAAACACCATCAGTCCACCTGGCGTTAGCACGCGCGGCGCGATCAAATCTTCCGGCATGGGTGAGCGATCATCAAGCAAATGGCCCGCCGTGAAGGCAGGAACCGCGGTAACGTTTTCTTGGCACTTTTTAGGACATGAAGCAAGAAAGGCGTGAATGTCCAAGCCCTCAGACACAGCATCCGCCGCATCCCACTTTTCAGGCTTATCGCTTGGGGTTTCTATGAGTGTGAGAGACGCAACAAAACCTTGCGCCTGCAAATAGCTACGCACAGCTGCAGCGTAAGTGCGACCAGCCTCATCATGATCAGGCCAGATCAGCACATGCTTGCCTTTGAGCGGCGACCAATCTGTTTTGTCTAATGGCGCCTTAGCCCCATTCATGGCAGTCGTTGCTGTAATACCATGTTGTATGAGAGCTTCAGCCGCTTTTTCACCTTCAACCAGCACCACATTCTGAGCTTTAATAAGGCCCGGCTGATTAAAGAGTGGTCTTGGCGTTGGCGCTTGATGTTTTCTCGCGAGTACATCCCAAGGTCTAAATTCTTTGCCTTGCGGCGTGTCGTAGCGATAGACACAGGCAATCAGCTTGCCATCACCGTCTAGATAGTCCCATTTAGCCGTGTATAGGCCAAGCTCGTCTTTATGGAGTTGCTTTGCAGGCTTAGTTTGAGGAACAGGTACCGGCGCAGCAGATGAAAGCCCCAACCAGTCACGAATGCTCTCTATCACTTGTGGAAATTGCTGCTTGGTATCCAGATTATGGCGGGCAGCCCAAAGGGAAAAAATGTCACCACCTTCGCCCGTTGCAAAATCATGCCACATACCGGCCTTGGCGCCGCTAAGCTCAATTTTGAGGCTATCGCCCTTCGTTCCACAAAGGTCCCCAATCTCAAACACACCACGCTTGATGCATCCAGCAGGGAATAAATGCGCTAAAGCATGCTGCAACCGTGCCAAAAGTCGCTGGCGAATGTGATCCACGGAAATAGATGGCATATCGCTTGCACCATATTGTGCTGGCGCATCGTTGAAGTCGAGCCAGTTGACTGTCATGCAGATAATTCCCAGCAACGCTTACTATAAGCACAAAAGCGACACTCAAAATGCTCGGGATCGCTCGTGTGACGCGGCAATAGTTCATGGGCTTGCGTGGCTTTTAAAACACTCACAGCTCGGTCACTAGCTTTTTGAGCCAAGGCCGCATCAAAGGATACAAGCTCAAAATGAAGCTCTGCTGTGTCTTTGTTAATAGCAGTAAAAAGCGCCGGATTTTGACTAATGCCCGGCACGCTTCCTTCCATATAGGCCTGATAGAGCGCTATTTGCGCTGCATAAATCGGTTTGGATTTTGTAACACCACGCTTGACCGTATCTTGCCATGATTTGTTATTTAGCGACTTACACTCCCATAGCATCGGGAATGTGAGCCCCAGTGCTTCGGGCGCGCCATTAATAATTCCGTCAACATGGCCGCGAATACGCCCACTTGCCACTGAGAAGCCAAATTGACCGCCATGCGGCTTTTCGGTAAAAAGCTCAAAACCTGCAAGACGCAGCCAGCTTATGGCTAGGTCTTCAAACAGATGTCCTGCCGCAAAGATCCGTAAGGTTCGTCCAGAAAAATCTTCATCTTTAGTTGCATTAATATATTCATATTGCAATTTACGGCTACAATTTTCGCCAAGACGAGAAGCGCCAAGGTAATTGCGTGTGGGTTGCGTCTTGCTTTGCGTGCATAAAGCATCATCAATAAGTTGAGTAAGGTGTTCCGTGAAGCTAGGTCTGTGATTAAAATCCAACATTAAAACGGTACCTCATCGCTGCCTTTGGAAAGCTCGTCCATGTAATTCGTCACAACGACTTCAATCAGCGTCAAAACTTGCTCACGCGTGAGATCTTGAAAGGCTTTGCCAGCGCCAATCTCAGCGACATATTCGCCAAGAGGACGCAGAACTTTGCTGATACACACTTGTTCGAAATCAGTCAGATTGCTCATGCGCTCATCCTCCCTGTTTCAATTGCTTGACGAATGGCCCTATGATTAAATTGCATGGTTATCAGAGCTGAGGCTTTATAGCGTGTTAGGCTAAAGTCATTGCGGTATTGAGCGGGCAGAAGATTAAGTTGTTTTTCGCTCGCTGGTTGATGCAACCAACTTTTCGTTTTATGCGCTGCGCTTTCGGTTTCAAATGTGTTAATCCAATCATCGGCTGCAGCAAAACAGACTCGGCGTTCTCCAACGGCTAAAAGCTGCACAGGATGATTTTTCCGCCCTCCAACTGCATACCAAACACCATCGCGATAAAAGACACCGCCCCAAGCTTCAAAGCCCGTCGCAATGAAATACTGATCATCACCACGCAAATCGCACCATAGGAAACTTGAACGCTTGAGAAGGTCAATTTCACTCATTTGAAACTGATCAATCTGTGTGGTTTGCACCTTTTCTTGGCTTTCCCAAATATAGCCGCATAGGGAACATTCTTTACTGGCAAGCGGCACTTGGGCGCTACAGTCAGGGCAAGTTTTATAAGGCTGCTCGCCGCCGCCATCTTGACCATCAAGCCGGGCTTCATCTTCAAGTGAACCGTGCATAAGGGTCGAGGTACCAAAATCCAGTACAATACAGTCTTTCTTCACAATGCCTGGAAATTCAGCAGGATCAATTGTTCTCAAACCACGTCCGATCATCTGGATCATGGTGGATTTATAAGAGCTTGGGCGCAGTAAAACGATGCAAGATGTCGGCGGATGATCCCAGCCTTCGGTCAGCATTGCGACATTAACGATGACTTGCAAATCACCTTTACTATAAGCGTCTAGCGTTTGAGAACGCTCTTGCTCGCTCATATCGCCCCAAATCATGCTAGCAGCCACACCCGCATTGCGAAAGCACGTCGTGACATCGCGCGCATGCTCGACGGTTGAGCAAAACACAACAGTTTGACGCGTTGCTGCTTTCTCACGCCAATGCTGAACAACCGCCTCATTAATCGGCCGTGTGTTAAGGATATCGGCAACAGCGCCCATATCATAATCAAGGGCTGTTTTGCGCACTTTGCTGAGCTCTTCTTGTACACCCACATTCATAACGAATGTGCGCGGCGGTACAAGATGCCCCGAAGAAATCAACTCCTTAACCGTGATCTGATCGGCAACATTGGAAAAGATAGGCCGCAGACCTTTTTTATCGCCACGATTTGGCGTTGCGGTCATGCCTAGGAGTTTCAGATTTGAATTGCGTTGTTTTGCCGCTTCAATCACGCGCATATAGCTGTCAGCCCGGGCATGATGGGCTTCATCAATAACAAGCGCATCAAAAGCAGGCATTGCGTTGAGATTATTCTCACGCGCCAAGGTCTGCACCATGGCAAAGGCGACGTCGCCATTCCAGCTTTTCTCATTAGCATTAAAGATGCTTGTAGAAAGTCCTGGATTAACGCGCTTGAATTTGCTTTCATTTTGGAAGGTCAGCTCATCACGATGGGCAAGCACGCAGGCTTTACAAATATCACGCTCAAACATGCGCCCCAGAACGGCGGAGAGCATGATTGTTTTGCCAGCCCCCGTTGGCGCCACCGCCAACGTATTGCCATGAGTATAAAGCGCCTCAACGGTTTTAGAGACAAGCTCCTTTTGTCTTGGTCGAAGTAACATGCCGCCTCCTATCACTTCGCCCAAGAAGGGAGATCGCTAGTGGAATTTGTCGATGCGGCATGCGCATTACTGGCTTGAGGCAACGAAGCTGCACTCGGTATAGAGCCCATCAGAGCTACATAGTCTTTATGATCCGGTGTGATAGCGAGCTTAATGACGTTTTTATCATCGCCATTTTGATTTTTCTCAACATCAATACGGGCAACGAATTCGATACCATCAAGATCACCAAGCCCATGAATGCGACGGGCATTTTGCGCTGTGGGGGAGTTATCCTTATCCCTCACTCCGCGAGCTGAATTTAAGATGCCCTTAATAAAGGCTCGGCCAATATTCGCCCAATTGGGGCCTTTCTCACTGTGAAGGCCAATAAGGTTCCAGATTTTGCGGCGGGCATATTTGCCCTCCAACACTACAAATTCGCAATTCAAATAAACGGCACCAGAATTGTGATTGCGTGTTGCCCAACCGCCTGTCCAGCCTTGCGCCGCATCATCATGGCCACCGGGTTTGATGACCATGCGCACCTTGGCCAAAGTTTTAGCAGGAATAAGCTCAAAGCTCGTCTGATCGTCTGCACCATTAAAATCATTCCAATTCATTTTTGGCTCCCTTGCGTATTAAAGTTTTGTAGAGATTGAGGAGCATTTCTGGCCGGTGCCTCCTGTTCAATTGAGAAGGTGAGGCGTTCGGCAGCAGGTTTGGCTTTGCCCACAATCTTCTGCATGAGGCGGCCCAAATGCGGCTCTTCCATAAGATCCAAGCGGCCAGAGCGGTCTTTGGCTGGATAGCCAGCCTCATTAATGGTGTGGCAAATAAAAGCGCGGGATGACTTGCCTTCGGGGCTTGTCATCTCGCTCATGGTAATGACCTGATCAACGACACCCGGTAGCTCTAACGCTGTTTTACTGCCTTCGATTTGCGGCTGATAAAAACGGCGATTAAAGTCGTCGGTCTTTTCGTCCAAAATGCCGACAAACCAGATATTCTTGCCGCGTGTGTGCTGAAGATGCGTCAGCCATGCAATCATTTCCTGACCATGCAGGCCGTAAGCACCACGCGTGTCGGGTTTGCCTGTTTTGTCAGAAAATGCCTGTGGCTGGCCCTTGCACCAGTTGAAGCACAAGCGTCCGGCAACGGTGATACTGTCAATGAAGATCGTGTCGTATTTATCCAGCGCTCCGGCATCGCCGTATTTGGCGGTGACAGCATCATAATGGGCTTGGCTGTACGGCTGCTCATCGCGCAATGCCGGGTTCGGGCCGCCAATAAAGGCTGCAATATCACGGCAATCTTGCCATGTACGCGGGCGGATGGTGTCGCCTTGCCAACCTTCAATGGCCAGATCACCAGCCTCAAGATCAAAGAACAGTGTATTTTCTGCAGGCAGCGTCCAAAGCAGTGATGTTTTGCCAATACCGCTTTTGCCAAAAATGCAACCCTTAATACCTTTGGCTTCCTTAAGCCGCTCATCAGCGGAGATAATCGGAAGTGTCATTGATCACCTCCAACCGCATCCATTTCCTCCTGCGTCTTTTGAGAATTATTTGTGTAAGAAGGAATAGTCTGCCCGCTACAGGTCAAAATATGCTGCTTTTCATAGTGCCTTATATCCTCCGCACGGTAGCGAACGACCCTCCCGATCTTGATAAACGCAGGCCCCTCACCGCGCCAGCGCCATTGCTCTAACGTCCGAGCAGAAATGCCCCAACGCCGTGAAAGATCAACTTGATTTAAAAATGATTTTTCCATGAGAACCTTCTTTCGTAATCGTGAATAGGTGCTCTCAAGATACGCTTTGGCCTGTGTGATTTTCGGTGTGACAACTATGTGAAAATCAGTGTGAAAATGAAAAAAGAAGAATAAAAAAAAGCCCCGGTGCATGTCCGAGGCTTTTTATACGACAAAAAGAAAGATCTAATATTCCAACCAATAAGAGCCTTTGCCGTCACCTTTAATGATAACGTTCCATGCAGGATGGGATGTGCCTTTACTTCGAAAAAGACCGATCAACTTTTGATTTGAACCAACCTCTGCCATAATTTCATCCTGATGCAACGGCTTTCCAGCTTTATCCATCATTTCTATGGCATCTGCTTGTTTTTTCGTGAAGCTATATTCTTGGCCTTCAATCATGGCGGTGCGATAGCCATTGCTAAAACCTGGCCGTTTTATGCTAGCACCCATGACTTCGACCAGATAATCAAAATTAAGCGCAAAATCTTTATCATTCCGGGCAAGAACATCCCCTAAAAGAACATACCTATTTTGTGACGGTAATGAAAGATAGGATGGCAGCTGGTGATCTAATGCAATTAACAAGGCTGGCTTTTTCTTGTGGCGCTCATTCAAATAAGCCACAATAGCACTAAATATACGGCCCTTGCGCAATTGTGTTACTAAAATAATCGGCTGTTTTGTGCGCATAAGCCGCGCTTCACCCAAGTCCCACGCTGCATTACCCATTATAGCCCGTGTCTTAACATGAGACTCAATAGCTAAAACCTCTTTGAATCGAGAAACAAGCCAATCGGCACAAAAACTATAAAGTTGAAGAGCAGAGCTCGACACTTCAACCCAACCGGACGTAGGGGAAAAATAACAATTCTTACCATTATGGCGCACAACTTCAACAGATCGCCCCTCATGATCACAGAGCATTGGCATATCATGACGCGGGGCAATTTCTTTTAAGGCACCGCTCTTAATAAGATTCTGCCCAGTCACACCAAAATGTTCAGCTAAATTATCGCCATTGATAGATGAAGTTGGGCTATTTATGATTTTACATAAGGCTATTATCAACTCGTAAGACGGCTTCATTCGATTTCTTTTAAAAGCCCCCAACGTTTCAAATATTTATCGCCAATCAGCTGTTCCTTACTTGTTTTTCCCTTGAGATCGCAGCCATTGGGCCATGTGATTTCAACCGGCAAAGTTTTACCACGGCGGTCACAGCTATCGGGTTTAAATCGAATAGAAAGCTTGGCTTTGGAAGCTAAAAAACCCATGCGTAACGGATCATAAGCGTCGAACCATTCATCGGATATTTCGTGAATGGTTTTGCTTTCCTTTGCTGTAAGCGTAAGGCGAACTTTATTGCCATTATCATAGGGGCGGAGCTCTAGCATCATCACTTTCACAGCTTCAATACCATCTTCTGGATCGGTCGGGAAATCATATGGTTGAAGCAGTTTTGTTATATCATATTTCCTTAGCGGAACACGCTGTGATTCTTCCATCGGCTGTTGCAATAAAGTTCTAGAAAAAAGCTTGACCAATTCCTCGCGGCATTCCCTACGCTCTGCTATAACTTCAATCGTTCCAGATCTTGCTTCATAGGTCAGTACCATTTCATTAACAGGGCGGCGCTGTTTTGTTGTCAACTCTCTATTTTCAAATGCTAAATAGCTAGCAGGCAATCCCTCACGATAAATCATGATTTGCACTAAATCACAGTCTTCAAGATCAAGACGCGTTCGATTAAAAATTTCAACCTTAATCTGTCCGCCCATTCGAAAATAATCTGCAAGCACATTCTCAAACGCACTGATATGTTGTTCGTCACAGAGCACAGGCAAATCTTTCGGGCCAAGGAAGCCATCCCACATACGCCCTTTCCTATAGTCATCAGCATAACGAATATCCTCGGCGCGGCTAAAAGCATCAGGGCTCTGCAAAAATACAAAAAGCGCTCTATCATGGGCGCTTTCAAGAGATGAATAATGAGGCATATCCTGATCAGAAACAGCAGACAAAAGAGCTTGCTGGCCAATATCATCGGTCATTTCATGAACACGCTCTGCATCAATTTTGAGTTTAGCCAATTCTGTATCCGTCAATTCATCAACTGCCTTGAGCAGTGGCTTGACATGATCCGTTTTATCATCATTCCAATCAACAAAGTCTGCAAGGCGATGCGGTTTCTTCTCAAAATATGTCTTTAATGAATCACGCGGAATTTTACGAATAAATTGAGCAATCTCTGCAGTCAAAAAACTCTCCCATATAATTTTACATTTGCATAAAAGTTAGAGCTACAAAAATTACAATTCTTAATATTTTAAGGATTAAGCCCGCCTAAGTCGCTTTACCTTCGTAGCATAAGCCGCCCCTGCTCTAAGCAAAGGTTCATCCTTATAAGAAATCTGATCATTGCAGCAGGCTATAGCCCTTATCCACCACTCTCATATGTTCACTATAGGTTCTATTTATACTATCCTATACGATTCATTTTTTTGGCAACCATGAAATACCCCAAATTGAGACAGTATTGCGCCCAAAATGCAATCTATATAGAAGTCTTTCTAAGTCAACAAACGCAATGCTGATCATCACGGTTAACTTATGATAATACCGCTGTTCAAAAACCTGAAGGTCGGGGTCAAACGAATTGCACAACGATAGGCCGCCAAGCGCTTGGGAAGAAGCTAAAAATAGACAAAAAAAAGCCGCCTTGAGGGCGGTGGATTGATTGGGCATATGCTGCAAATTATTTTGAGGCTACGCTGGTGTTTGGGGGGATACGGTTGTTTTCGTTGCCGCGTGCTTCCGTAGTGCTTCCGCAGTGGGATTAAGGCGTTGTTTTAGCAGCAGGCAGAATTGCGTAAGTCTTTGATATATCTAGGCAAAGTTGGTTGCGGGGGCAGGATTTGAACCTGCGGCCTTCAGGTTATGAGCCTGACGAGCTACCGGGCTGCTCCACCCCGCGACAAAACTTGAATAATCAGATAAGCTTTATATAAAGCGTTATAAGGAGCCACTCATGGATATAATTCATCTACTAAGAAGACAAATAGCTGTTTTAAGAGTATATCTTAAAACCTGCCCTACTATACCACAAACTGTTCCCTACTTGAATATCAAAACCACCCTATATCTGTAATAGATCAATGGATTTCATTCAGTCTGACATTTCAATAGTGCTATATCCTATGTCTTTTCCATTAGAGGAAAAGCATAGATATTCAATAAAGCTATTTTTAATAAAACCGTTCTGTTTAATACGCTTAGCAGACCTGGCAGCGACCTACTCTCCCGTGCCTTAAGGCAAAGTACCATTAGCGCTGGAACGTTTCACGACCGAGTTCGGAATGGGATCGGGTGCAGCCGCTCCGCCATAACCACCAGGTCGGCAAAGCGCATTAAACAAAGAAGCTGGTTTTTCAAAAGGCGTGGCATAAAAAATATGCCTTTATTCACTATGATGAACATAAGCAATAAGAACGATCAAGTCAATCGAACGATTAGTATCAGTAAGCTTCATGTGTTACCACACTTCCACACCTGACCTATCAACGTGGTCGTCTTCCACGGTTCTCGAGGGAATACTTGTTTCCAGGTGGGTTTCCCGCTTAGATGCCTTCAGCGGTTATCCCGTCCGTATATAGCTACCCTGCTATGCGGCTGGCGCCACAACAGGTCCACCAGAGATACGTCCATCCCGGTCCTCTCGTACTAGGGACAGATCCTGTCAATATTCCTACACCCACGGCAGATAGGGACCGAACTGTCTCACGACGTTCTGAACCCAACTCACGTACCGCTTTAAATGGCGAACAGCCATACCCTTGGGACCTGCTCCAGCCCCAGGATGCGATGAGTCGACATCGAGGTGCCAAACAACCCCGTCGATATGGACTCTTGGGGGTCATCAGCCTGTTATCCCCGGCGTACCTTTTATCCGTTGAGCGATGGCCCTTCCACACGGGACCACCGGATCACTATGACCGTCTTTCGACTCTGTTCGACTTGTCAGTCTCACAGTCAGGCGGGCTTATGCCATTGCACTCGACGAACGATTTCCGACCGTTCTGAGCCCACCATCGCGCGCCTCCGTTACTCTTTAGGAGGCGACCGCCCCAGTCAAACTACCCACCATACACTGTCCTGGATCCGGATAACGGACCGCAGTTAGACATCCATGTCGATAAGGGTGGTATTTCAAGGATGACTCCACAAGGGCTGGCGCCCCTGCTTCAAAGTCTACCACCTATCCTACACATGTCGAAACGAATGCCAGTGTAAAGCTATAGTAAAGGTGCACGGGGTCTTTCCGTCTAACCGCAGGAACCCCGCATCTTCACGGGGAATTCAATTTCACTGAGTCTACGTTGGAGACAGCGGGGAAGTCGTTACGCCATTCGTGCAGGTCGGAACTTACCCGACAAGGAATTTCGCTACCTTAGGACCGTTATAGTTACGGCCGCCGTTTACTGGGGCTTCAATTCAATGCTTGCACATCTCCTCTTAACCTTCCAGCACCGGGCAGGCGTCAGACCCTATACGTCGTCTTGCGACTTCGCAGAGCCCTGTGTTTTTGGTAAACAGTCGCTACCCCCTGGTCTGTGCCACCCTCTAACGGTTGCCCGCTAAAGGGTCACGCTTCTTCCGAAGTTACGCGTGCAATTTGCCGAGTTCCTTCAACGTAGTTCTCTCAAGCGCCTTGGTATTCTCTACCTGTCCACCTGTGTCGGTTTCGGGTACGGTCTATATGTGGGAGCTATTTCCTGGAACTGCTTCACTGCAAGATCAATCCATTAAGACCTTACAATTTACGCAATCCGTCACTTCCCACAGGTCCACGAATATTAACGTGGTTCCCATCGACTACGCCTTTCGGCCTCGCCTTAGGGGCCGACTAACCCTGCTCAGATTAACTTTAAGCAGGAACCCTTGGACTTTCGGCGAGGGAGTCTCTCACTCCCTTTATCGTTACTCATGTCAGCATTCTCACTTCCGATACCTCCAGGAGCTCTCACGAGTCTCCCTTCACAGGCTTACGGAACGCTCCGCTACCACTTGCTTTACAGCAAATCCACAGCTTCGGTGTATGGCTTTAGCCCCGTTACATTTTCGGCGCAAAGACCCTTATTTAGACCAGTGAGCTGTTACGCTTTCTTTAAATGATGGCTGCTTCTAAGCCAACATCCTGGTTGTTTTGGGATCCTCACATCCTTTCCCACTTAGCCATAACTTGGGGACCTTAGATGGTGGTCAGGGTTGTTTCCCTCTCCACGACGGACGTTAGCACCCGCCGTGTGTCTGCCAGCTATTTCTTCCAGGTATTCGGAGTTTGGTTAGGTTTGGTAATCCGGTGAGGACCCCTAGCCCATCCAGTGCTCTACCCCCTGGAGAATTCAGCTGACGCTCTACCTAAATAGATTTCGCGGAGAACCAG